>NZ_CAWPRX010000206.1:0-38237 GCF_963890365.1 Tychonema sp. LEGE 07196
ATGTTGAATCGTTCGTTCGCCATGATTTTTTGTCATGTAGCTTGTATGGCGATAGACATCTCTATTCCCACAACACGGGCATCCCTGCGCGAATAATTCCATCTTCTCCCTCTGTGCCGATTTTCTCCCCGATCATCTCACAAGTCTTGAGATAAGCTGCTACGCAGCTAAACCGGATAAAATAGCATTGCCTTTATTTTTGATTTTTCGATCCCATTTAATAACCATTTCTCCTTCATTTAATAATTTATGCAGCAAATCAGACAATTCTTCTAGTGACTTAAACAGTCGATGTGCTATATATTCTTTTGCTGAATGCCATACCACTTCAATCAAATTATAATCGGGGCTGTAAGGCGGCAAAAATTCTAAAATAATATGAGGCCTTTCGGCTGATATTTGGCTTAAAATATCTTTCTTTTTATGAAAGCTAGCATTGTCTAAAATGATTACAATTTTCATTCCAAATTCGGCAAATTTTTCAGTTTGATTACCCAGTTCTCTCCATTCTTGAACTATCGAATCATTTCAGGCATTAATTTGCTAATAAAATGTATTCGAGTCTCCTCTTTTTATCACAAAATTTAACCTTTTTTTGTCATAATATCTCAACCCACCCATAATATTTACTCTGCCTCTTTTCCTTTGACCTGTGTTTTTTTTTGACTAGTTTTTTTACCCCAAGTTTTTCTCGTTATCACTCGTAAACTGAATCCACTCTCATCCCAAAACCATACCTGTAAAAGCTCTGGCGTTTGTTTAGTTATTCTTAAATACTCCGACAATTTCTGTTTAAATACTTCCATTTTAAGGTATTTTGTTTGTTTTCTAAGCTGTATTTATCCCAAATGTAAACGTATTTTTTTTATGTATTATCCGGGATATTTGGGAACCACTCAATTTGATTCCTGTGACTTTTTCTAAATATGTTGCTAATCTGGCTGCCGTCCATCTCCCAAATTCATATCCATATTCTTCGGGAGTTTTATCGATTGTATCTATCAATATTTGTTCATACTCTGGAGTGACTTTGCGAAAATTTTATGGGCTGCTTTTATCTAAAAAACTATCCAAATTATCCTGAGCGCCATGAACTGACCAAGAAGCCACTGTTGTATAAGCAATTTCCATAAATTCACTAATTTCTCGATAAGTTTTTCCGTCATTAATTAGCAATAAAATGAAAACCTTTTCCCTCATGTAATTATCATCAGACTCTTTTAGTATTTTAATGATTCTCTGTTTTTGATTTTGAGATAGATGGTTTTGAGCTGGCATATATAGCCTTTCTCACAAAGATGAGGTATCATGTTACTGACACTCATGAGGGTCAAACAGAGAAGACACGAACGAGCGACTGAACTAGAATTACATGGTTACGCACAAGCCACCGGAAAGCGATAGCACACATAATAACATTTTTCTGACAGCACGAAGAAGTTGACTCACAAAAAGTAAACTTGTACTCCTCTTCATACATTGTTAAAAATGAAAACTTATTCGATTGATTTTAGGCAAAAAATCCTTGATACTTATCATGCTGAACCCATTTCACAAAAAGCAATAGCTAAGCGTTTTTCGGTAGCCCTGAGCTTTGTACAAAAATTGCTTAAACAGTATCGTGAAACAAAAAACATTGCTCCCTGAACTGACCGATGTGGAGCCAAAGGCAAACTTAATGCGGAGCAATTACTCATCGAGGGCCCAATTGATTGAAGAAAATAATGATGCAACCCTTGAAGAACTCCGTCCCAAACTTTATGGGAAAATTGGATTTTCCGTGAGTAGAGCAACAATAGGAAGAATGATAAAACTCTTAGACATAACTTTCAAAAAAAAAACTCTCTTCCCTGAGCGGTAAAGGAACTGAGCGAGTTCAAATCCTGCGATGTGAGTTTTGGGAAACAATTAAAAATATTAGTTTTAAAGAATTAATATTCATTGATGAATCGGGAGTTAATTTGGCAATGGTTAGGTTATATGCTAGAGCTTTAAAAGGTGAAAAAGCCAAGGGGCAAAGACCAACCAAACCTGGCAAAAATCTGTCAATAATTGGAGCAAGGTCAGTTCATGAAATCTTAACATCCGTTAATCTAATAGGTGGAACTGATGCAATTACATTTGAAGCTTTTATTATCAGAAAACTTGTGCCAAAACTATGGAAAGGTGCTTGTGTAGTGATGGACAATTGTTCTATTCACATGGGAGAAGAAGTGAAAAAAGCGATCGAAAAGAAAGGGGCAAAATTAATATACTTATCACCTTATTCACCAGATTTTTCACCCATAGAAAATTTCTGGTCAAAACTTAAAATTATTCTCCGTTCTAGGAAGACTACTAATTATCAAGAATTAGGAAGAGCCATTGAGTTTGCGTTCGAGTAAGTTACATCATCAAATATTTTTAACTGGTTTACACACTGCTGTTATTGTACCTCATCTTTGTGAGAAAGGCTATATTACAACTAATGATCCCTTAATTTATATTTAGATTATACGGTATAGCTGCGTATCAGCTTATCACCATCTTGGACTCCCATGTTGGGAAACCAGTGCCCTGTGTTCTTCACGTCAGGCTATTTCTCCTCCCCTTTGTGATCTTGCGGAGAATCAACTCTCCATCTGGGCGGATTTCTGTGAGTTATTTTATATCATATCTGGTCGACTGACCGTAATACGAGCGACTGTTTATTAACATCAATGTCCGAAAATGAGCAAGCTTCAGTCATCGCGTTCGATTGTCAAGTATCGAGCCATCGACGACTTTTTCTCAGATGTCAGAACAAGAGTCATCTCATTGAGA
Source organism: Tychonema sp. LEGE 07196 (assembly GCF_963890365.1). Taxonomy (NCBI): domain Bacteria; kingdom Bacillati; phylum Cyanobacteriota; class Cyanophyceae; order Oscillatoriales; family Microcoleaceae; genus Tychonema; species Tychonema sp. LEGE 07196. Next base: position 2,803 of record NZ_CAWPRX010000206.1, read on the forward strand.
TTATCGCGTTTGTGGTATTGCTGAACTAGGGTGCGACCGAGTTGTCGTCATATTTTCAAAAATAATACTAATTTAACAGCAATATTATGCAATGCCCTGAATTTCACTCTACTCATATCAATAAAAATGGTCACAAAAAAGCTAAGCAAATTATATTTTTGTCAAATGTAAAAAACAATATATTTCTTGTAACCCACATTCGGCACCCCCAACTGGCACATATACGGAGTGAGGGGGTAAAAGTGAATCATCCGAGACCAAGCCTGAGTAAAAAATACTCACTTATTTCGGTCGCGAATGCGTTAATTACGATCGCTCTTGCGTAACAAATCATCACCAAAAATAGTGTAAACTGGCGAGATCGATCGACGCTCAAATCAGGATCGAGCCGCCCATGCAGAAAGCATCCCAGATGAAAGTAGAAAACCTAGATCATCTGGGCTTGATAGCCGGTCTAATTGATGAAATAGGAATTGTCCAAAAAATCAATGAATTAGTAGGCGAACAACCGGGCGAAATAGGCAGTCCCGGCCTGGTAGTCAAAGCCATGATTATCAATGGATTAGGGATGGTTTCCGCTCCACTCTACTTATTCTCTAAATTTTTTGAAGGGAAAGCAACAGAACATTTACTTGGAGCAGGGATTCAAGCATCACATCTCAATGATGACCGTTTAGGAAGAGTATTAGATAAATTATATTTAGCAGGAATTACGGAAATATTCACAACCATTGCCCTGTGGGCTGCTCAAAAATTCGAGATAAATACCGACACATCTCACCTCGACTCAAGTTCATTTCATCTACATGGCAAATATGAACAAGAATTACCATCAATATCTTTTGAAAGCACAGAAAAAGAGTACAATCAGTTAGATAATTCCTCAATCAATCATCAAACATCCCCAGTACCAATTCAGATTACCTACGGCTACTCTCAAGGGCCAAGCCCTGACTTAAAACAGTTCATTTTAGACCTAATTTGTAGTGGAGATGGAGATGTGCCACTATTTTTACGAGCAGCTTCTGGAAATGAATCAGATAATTCTGTCTTCGCCTCAATTTTTCAGAAATTTAAGAAACAGTTAAATCTCGACAGTTTAATGGTAGCCGATAGTGCATTATATACTGCTCCAAATTTAGAAATGTTAACCAATTTAAGATGGTTAACTCGTGTACCACTGAGCCTGAAACAAGCACAGCAACTGGTATCTCAACTAAATGAATCAGAATTTCACGATAGTTCTGTGACCGGATATCGTTGGTCAGAACACAAAAGTAATTATGGTGGAATTGCACAAAGATGGTTAGTAGTAGAGAGCAGTTTGCGTCGTGATGCTGACCAACGTAACGAATGAAAAAAACCTTAAAAAAGCTGAAATTGAGGGTCAGAAAAAGTTGCGAGAGTTATCAAATATTGAATTTGCTTGTTCGGCGGATGCCTCCGCAGCAGCAAGTCGTTTATCAAAACAACTCAATTATCATAATTTAACCCAAATTACCAGCAGGCAAACTACAGTAAAATCAGCTATTAATTCGACCATTTCTCATGACAACTCTAGCTCTAGCTTGATATTTAAAGTTCAAGCAAAACTGGAATTAGATGCTAGTGTGATTGCTCGCATAACGAAAGCTAGTGGCAGATTTATCTTAGCTACAAATGTGCTGGATTCAGAGCAATTAAATCCTGATGAAATGATTGTGAAATATAAGGAACAGCAGTCGGCAGAGAGAGGGTTTAGGTTCCTGAAAGACCCACTATTTTTTACGGATAGCGTGTTTCTGAAGTCGCCGGAAAGAATCGAGGCTTTAACTTTGGTAATTGGTTTGTGTTTGTTGGTTTACACTTTAGGTCAAAGGTTACTTAGGCAAAACTTGCAACGGCAGAATCCCGGTTTTGCAAAAGCCTCAAATAGCCAAGAGGTCGTTGAGGTAAGCACAACGAAGTTTTAGCATTTGATTGACATTTTTTTTCAACCATTGAGCTCCGGAGATTTTCAACCTTCTATCTATTTGTTTGACAGTCGATTCCACCGCGCCCGAGCCAATGGAACATATCTTATCTGATGATAATTGCTCATAGTTAACAATTCGAGAGCGATGCTTTTCTAGATACTTGCAAAAGTTTTTAGCGGTTTTTCTGCGACAATTTTTAAATAAATTTAGGGTAGGTTCGACGAGGGCGGCCCACAAAAATTTCTTGGCTTTGGCTAAAGATTTTAATGACCCTCCCACTTTATATAAATTTTTCATTAAATGATACCAGTCTCAAATTTCACGTCGGGTTTTACCAGGATTTAACTGGCTCATAATATTCCATATCCCATCATGTCCATCACCCAAACAAGTTAATATATCGGCTAAGGGCTGATGGTTTATATAATTAATTAACTCTTCATTCTCTTGATAAGAAGCCCCATAATAACTTTCATGTAACCGCACTGCTTTATAATCTTGCCAATGAGAGCCTTCGCCCAACTTCCCTCTGAGACGGACTTTCCCTCCATCTATGCTTGTTTATTTCACCTCTATTTTGGCATGAGGTTCTGACCATTCTTGTTTTTCTACCAATCGGTGTAAACAAGTGTGTCCTATCTTTACTCCTGTCTGAACTTCCATTTCTTGGGCTGCCTTGAAGTAGGAAAGATTAGCTATTTGACGGAGACAGCATTTTTCAAATAATGGAGATAATCGAGTAGATTTCTTGAACTCTAATTTTTCGGCCTGTTTTTCAGTAATTCTTAGTTCACCAATACAGCTTTTTACTGTGCGCGGTCGTCCTTGTTCTGTTCCTGTTGCTTCTTTGATAAAAAAAAACCAATTTGTGAGCCCACTGTTTCAAGCCATTGTTGCCTGAGATGTTTTTCAATATTTTCCAGACTGGTCAGTTCACACCGGGGGTGTATTGTTATACCAAATTTTAGCAATTTCGGCCGCACAGGATTCCAACCGCTCTAGTTCTTCAGGGGTCATGGCTCTTTTTCTCGATTTTTTTTGAGGCTTTTATTGATTTTAACTATTTTACACTTATTCGGATATTTACAAAACCGGGATGCTCCCACTTGCAACTCACTAATAAAACCGTAAAAAATCAGTTGGGTAAAGGAACCAATCGACCTACCCTACGCTGGATATTCCAAAGTTTTCAATCGATTCATGCCGTTTGTATTCAAGGAATTCAGCAAGTTTCTAATTTGACAGCCGAACGGTTAGCCATATTAAATTTGTTTCCTGTCACCTGTCGGCCTTATTATTTCTTGTTGTGAAATGAGGTAAATCACCTGATTCACAAGGCTTGATTTAGTTGAATTAATTGTTGATTGAGCGGTGATGTATAATCATTACGTCTCTGAAAATATTGGCTGGCAATTAATAGTTATTAATAATTAAGTTATTGATATTTTATGTTAAAAAAAATTAATTTATGCCCTTACCTCAATTTTTAGAGATTCCTCAATAGGTGATACGATAGTTGCACAGATTTGGCGTATTTTTACTCATTATTATCTCGAATTATTCACTTCTACCCCCTCACTCCGTGTAGGTGCCAGTTGGGTGCGGAATGTGGGTTGTAATAGTCATCCTGAAATCTTAAATTCATAGTTATAGATGCCTGCAATTAGGTTGAAATATCAACTTAATCTACCTCTGCGATTTCGGTAACGTTCTTAAAGAATCCTAAAAATTTTCAGTTTCTGATTGAGGCGTTCAATGACGATACGTTGGGTGGTCAGATCACGACTTCCAGAGGTAGACATTTTGGTCAACAATCGGGTAGTTTATGGATCGAAAGCATTTGAGGGGATTGATGATGATGAATGGATAAATTTTCTGCAAGTCAACGTCATCAGCGGAGTGCGACTTTCTCGAAAGTATTTGCGATTAATGCTGATTAAGAATTGGGGGCCGATTATTTTCATTTCCAGCGAACTCGGTAGTCAAGATTCCAGTAGAAATGATTCACTACGGAAGCTAGGGATTGTTATTCTGCCGGGGCAGAAGCCGATCTGGTAGAATATGAAGGGTTTTGCATCCAGGGTATTTCAGAAGTCTGCATCAAGTCGAGGCGAGATTTGAAAATTTCAATGCACGCGATGCGATCGCATCAAGGCTATCTGTTGACTTCGATAAGTTACTGGTGGCGGGTGCACAGGAACATTTCACCAATAAACTCAATCAACCATTTTGCTACAGACACAGTACAGCAATCCGGTGCAGCACATCCCCCAGCCAAAGCGTTCCCTGGTGAAGAGTTTCGCCATTAGATTAAATTTACCCGCACAATTGCCATCCCTAGCTCGATCGCCAAAGATAAAATTTTTCCGGGGAAAACTTGCTATTTAATGAATAAGACTTTAAAATCCAGCAATGTAAATCAAAATCTCAACAAGCAGCCCCTGCAAGCACAAACCCGAAATGAGTGGAAAGTGCCAAAAAGCTGGAAAAATCACCTTTTTTAACTCTTTCAACAGCAAAGCACAGACAGAAAAACCCAGGGATCGACGCTCTGCATCTTGGAACGAATGCTTTGCTCGCAATACTACAAATGTATCAAATAATTGTCTGCCCAAACTCAGCCGCAACTGATGCCTAGCCCAAACGCCTGCTGCGTAAGGCTTCAGTTACTAATGAGGCTGATTTTATTGTCATTAACTACTTGAGGATTCGATGGCATGGTTTCGATTTCTACAACTCAGTCCGACGCGATCCCAGTGTCTGCGCCAGGGGTAACGGCCCCAACCCAAAGCAGCACGGCGACAGCAACAGGAGTGTGCGTGACGGTTCACGGTCACTTTTACCAACCGCCCCGAGAAAACCCTTACCTGGATGCGATCGAACGCCAAGCCAGCGCCGAACCCTCCCACGACTGGAACGAACGCATCGATCGCGAGTGCTACCGCCCGAACGCCTTTGCGCGCATACTCAACGACCGAGGAGAAGTCGCCGGGATCGTCAACAACTACGAATATCTCAGCTTCAACATCGGCCCGACGTTGATGAGTTGGCTGGAACGCTACGATTCGGAAGTTTACCAGCGGATTCTGGAAGCAGATCGCAAAAGCTGTCAGCGCCTGTCCGGTCACGGTAACGCGATCGCCCAAGTATACAATCACATCATCATGCCGCTGGCGAACGAGCGAGACAAATATACCCAAATTCGCTGGGGAATCGCAGATTTTCGATCCAGATTCGATCGCGATCCCGAAGGAATGTGGCTCGCCGAAACCGCCGTAGACTACGCCACCCTCGAAGTTTTAGTGGCCCAAGGCATCCGCTTCATTGTCTTAGCCCCCTCCCAAGCCGAACGCTGCCGCCCGCTAATCGGGCAAAACCAAGCAGCAGAGGCAGAAACTGATGGCGAATGGCACGAAGTAGGCGGCGGTCAAATCGATCCGACTCGCCCCTACCGCTGCTATTTAAAGCCGGAAATACGGTTGATGGCTGACCTCCAACTTTCGCCACTGAGCTCTCACTCCTTGGGCCGCAGAGACGGCCAGCCTTCGGCAGCCCCACCGCCCAACAGTCCCTACATCGATATCTTTTTCTACGACGGCCCGATATCGCGGGACATGGGCTTCAATGACGTTCTCAGCAGCAGCCACCACTTGGCGGGGCGCTTGGGCCAAGCAGTGCGGGGAGATCACCGACCGGCCCAATTAATCTCCGTGGCGACAGACGGCGAAACTTTCGGCCATCACAAAAACAGTACCGAAAAATGCCTCGCCTACGCCTTCACAGAAGAGTTTCCCCAGCGCGGCTGGACAGTGACGAATTTTGCTCATTACTTAAGTCAAAATCCGAGCACTTGGGAAGTGGAACTCAAACCGGTGACGGCTTGGAGTTGCTCTCACGGGGTCGATCGCTGGCAAGATGATTGTGGCTGCGGTGGCGGTGGCGGGTGGCATCTCCTGTGGCGCAAGCCTTTGCGGGATACTCTAAATTGGCTGCGCGATCGATTGATTCCGATTTATGAAGAAGCGGGGCGCAAGCTGTTTCGCGATCCGTGGAAGGCCAGAGATGAATATATTGATGTGATTCGCGATCGATCGCCCGCGAATGTTGATAGTTTCCTCCAACGCCATCAAGTTCGCGAACTTGATGCAGCCGAACAGGTGGACGCGCTGCGGTTGCTGGAAATGCAGCGCCACACTTTGTTAATGTTTACTAGCTGCGGCTGGTTTTTTGAGGAAATCTCTCGTCCCGAAGGCGTGCAAATTTTGCGCTACGCGGCCCGGGCGCTGGAATTGGCGGGGGAAGTTACGGGCGTACAGCTAGAAAAGGATTTTATCGATCGGCTGGCCCTGATTCCTAGCAACGTTGACTGTTTCAAAACAGGGGCCGAAGTTTACCGCCAACAGGTAACAACTGCCCAAGTTAGCCTCAGACAAGTAGCAGCCCACTACGCCATTAGTTCTCTGTTTGCCAAATATCCCCGCCAACAGCGAGTTTACTGCTATCAGGCCCAACAGCAAGATTTTCAAATTCAGCGCATGGGCTCGATGACTCTGGCTGTGGGTCAATTGCAGTTAACCTCGGAAATTACCCGAGAAACAGAGGTTTTTGTATTTGCTGCGTTCCACCTCGGCGGCTGGGACTTCCACTGCTGCATTCAGCCTTTTGGCAGCCGCCGGTCTTACACGATGCTGAAAGACCGGTTGTTTGAAGTTTTGCAAGAAGCTTCGGCGGCCCACGCGATTCTGGAAATGGTGCGGTTGTTTGGGGATCAGTGGTTTAGCTTGCGGGATTTGTTCGCTGAGGAACGCCACCGGATCGTGCAGTTGCTGAGTCAGGAAAATTTGACTCGCTTGGATCAGCTTTACACTCAGGTTTACCGGGAAAATTACGGAGTGATGATGGCTTTCCACCGCGACGAGTTGCCGGTGCCGGTAGAGTTGCAGGTGGCTGCTGAGGTGGCTTTGGGACACCGCTGTTTGACGGCGGCCAAGGCTTTGGAACTGGAAACCGAGGATGCGGAGTCGCTGTTGGCGGAAATTGAGGATCTCGCCACTGAAGCCGGCCACCTCCGCTGTCGGTTGAAGGTTCCCGAAGTTAAGGACATTTTGGAAAAGCTGATTTGGCGCACTCTTGACGCGCTGCTGCAAGCTGCAACGGGCGATCGGGAACGCTCCCCTGTTGAGTTAGAATCTGAGATCGGCACGATCGAGCGTTTGATTGCTGTGGGCGATCGGCTGAGTTTGGGTTTGTGTTTGGACAAATCGCAAGAACTGTATTTCGATTCTCTCTACAGTCAAATAGTGCCTCTGTGTTTGGGCTGCCTGCAACGGCAAGCTGCGGCACAGGAGGAAAACAAGGTGGATGTCGTTGCCTTGGGTATCGCCCGTTCTGACGGCGGCTGGGAGCTGTCTTCGATCCGGCAGTTGCTGGAGTTGGGTCAAACTCTGGCCGTTGATGTTGAGTGTTGGCTGAACCAATTAATACCATTTTAGATTTGAGATTGGGGCATTGCAGATTGAAGAATTGGCAACGATCCCCGCCAACAATGGTATTAAATGCCGATCGGGCGACAGGGCTTCAATCCAGAGTCGATCGGCACTGAAGCCGTCCTCGGTTCGCGACTGGCGATCGAAGTACCCACAGACAACCGCTAACTTTATTTAAGTTTTCGCTCTAGTTGTGTGGGAAGATAAAAAGACTGTACCCAAACCGTACAGGTGTTCTGCACTTGCACGGTTTGTAGAGTTTTGTAGAGAGAACACTAATTTTAAATCTATGAAAGTTGGCGATCGCGTTTGCGTTAAAAACTCTGTTGTTGTCTACCACCACCCTCAAAATCGCAGTCAACCATTTGAGATTAAGGGTATGGAAGGAGAAGTCGTGGCGATCGTTCACGAATGGCACGGCAGACCAGTCAGTGCCAATTGGCCTGTTTTAGTTCAGTTTGACAAAAAATTTCGAGCTCACTTCAAAGAAGATGAAGTCGAATTGATATCTTCGGAAGTCTAGCACTCTCAAAAACAGCGCCGGAGCCCAAAGGCAATCTCATACCATTTTAGATTTTAAATTTTAGATTTGGAATGACTGATGAGATAAGGGTTTGGAGATTTTCTAAAGCTGCATTGCTGTTGGCAACTAATATCCAATCCGATGATATAACCATAAGAGAATTTGTAGTGAAGACTTCTGTTGTTTCTCTGGCTTTTAGTGGATCGGCAGGACTAAAGTCCTTCCTACAAATTCTCTTTTTTGTTTAATTCTTAATTTTGCGATCGTCGGCGACAGAACCAACCGAAAATGTTAAAATCTCCCTGCATTTTCTGGAATTCCTGCTGATGCTGCTTGGCTGTAGCGTAGTACCACTGACAGTGACGTTCGAGTTCTTCGCGGTACTTAATTTCGGCGTAAAACTCGCGAACAATTTGCTTCTGTTGGAAAATTTCGGCTGCTGGGGTCGATTCTGGGACAACGTTTTGCAACTCGTGGGGCAACATGATTGTTTGGGGGCGACTGTGGCAAATATTGGCTGTAATGACTTTAAGCTAACACAATAAATCAGAGAATTGTGAGATTTTAGATTTTATACCAATTATTCAAACTCATCTAATAGTCCCAAACAATCTTAAAATTATCTGCGTTGCATCTGTGTTGCATCTGTGTTGCATCTGCCTCAATCGGTGGTTTTCCTGTCAATTAAATGATCAATTGCATTACTTTAAATTATTCAATCTAAAATCAAAAATTTCCGATATAAAATTCTGTTAAAGCCATCCGCGCAGGCGATAAACAATTAAGCCGATGTATTCTTTCAAAGCTTTATTAGACTGATTTAGATAATAGGTATCTGGCAATAAATCCAGTGCGACTGCTTGCCAGCTATTTTGAGATTCTGCGATATTCTGCTGCGTTATCTGAAAGTCTGTTGGTGCCGCAATTACTTTTATTCCCAGACGCTGAAAAATTAAGAGCGATCGAGTCATGTGCATCGCCGATGTCACTAGCAAAACCGACCCTTTTATGCCTTTATTATCTAAGATTTGCCGCACGTTGACGGCATTTTGATAAGTATTGTGCGAATCGGGATCTTGCAGAATTGCTGATGCCGGTACGCCCATTGTTTGGGCAATTTCTGCCATGTCTGCCGATTCTGGAAAACCCCCGCCTTTCCAGTCTACTCTACCGCCGCTGAGCACTAACAGGGGAGCTTTGCCTTGACGGTAAAGTCGGGAAGCGTAGATAATTCGATCGCCCGCTTCCCCCAATTCTACCCAAGGGCGGGGAGGTAAAGCTGCTTTGACACCGCCGCCCAAGACGATTATTGCGGATGCTTGGGGGAGTTCGGCGGTTGGTATGTTTTGCCATTCGAGCGATCGAACTAAGGATTTTGACACCCAACCGCTACTTCCGAGCAGTAAAATAATTAGTGCCCCAGCCATTAGCGGTGCTGCCCATTTGGGACGCTTCCAAAGCGCGATTAAAGCCGCCATCATTAACAAGCAACTCAACCCCAAAGGATAAATAAACAGCGGCAGCAACTTAGACAAAAATACAAACATTCAACAAGTAATTAAAAGCGCTTCCTAGTCTGTCTTTGGATCGAGCGTGACAAATGTTAATTCATACTCAACTTTAGCAACGCCGAATTTTGAACACTTTAACTTAAAGCTCAAAACTCCATACTAAAAACTTTTTTAGGTGCTAGCGGCGGTCTTCTGTTTTCGACAGCCAATCAAACAGTGAAGTAGCTTCGCGCCTGGAGCTTTTGATATATCTATTACCGCCCGTTTCCACTACTTCTTTCTTGAGTATAGCGTCCGAGGTTTTATCCTTAGAACCTGTATTGGGGTTGAGTAGTAATTCGTTGTGCCACCAAGCGACTGTTAAACCTGCTGCTACCCCGCCGAGGACACCAAGGCCGAGACTCACCGGCAGGGTACATCCGACTAAGCGAAACCCAACGGTAAATAACACAAACCATATCAGCGCGGGGCTAAACCCCTTGGAGTCTCCGGTAAATTTTGGCATTAGCTGCAAGTTGTGTTTGTAATAGTACAGAAAGATATTGACAATATTAGCAGATAGGTAAGATTGGCAAGGGCGATCGCACTGCAACTACTCCCCACAAATCAAGTTTAATTGTACCTCTAAGTCTTGCGCGGTATCTATAATGTTTACAGAAATTTGCTCAAATTCTGTAAAAGGTTCTGCTTCTGCTTGCTGCGAGATCAATAGTTCTGCTGTCGCGTCGGCAATATCGCCCCGGCGCTGTTGCAGCCGTTCTCGCAATACAGCAATTGGTGCGGTGCAGTAAATAATTTGCCAGGATAAGCCGTGGGATTGAGCCAGATTAATCGCATCGGTTCTCAAGTTTTGGCGATCGAACTTAGCATCTAAAATCACATCCCAACCTCGTTCGGCCAGAATTATCCCCAACTCTAACAATCTACCATAAGTCTGCGCCGTCATTTCATCCGAATACAAATCTTGCCCGCCGCGTTCATTTAAAGGAATTCCGCCTAAATGTTTGCGAACAGCATCGGAACGAATCTGAATTGCACCTGTGCGGCGAGCCAAATATCGAGCCACCGTACTCTTCCCAGAACCCGACAAACCAGACATCAAAGTTAACTTTCCCCGGCGCAGTTTTGTGTATTCCCAAGCCTGTTTATAGTAATGAGCGGCTGTCTGTGAAATCTCGGCTTTTTGGGCAGTTGAAACCGAGGCATCGTCCAACATTAACGAAGTGACTTTTGCTCTGACATAAGCTTGACGGCTTAAATACAGCGGCAGCACTTGCAGTCCTTCCCAATCGCCTGTTTGTTCGATATAAGTATTGAGAAAAACATTGCCTAAATCTCTGCGCCCCCGCGATTCCAAATCCATCACCGTAAAAGCGACATCGTACATCACATCAACAAAGCGAAAAGGCTCGTTAAATTCAATGCAGTCGAATAGCAATATTTTATCTTGCCACAATGTTATATTCCGCAAGTGCAAATCTCCGTGACACTCGCGAATTTTATTGTTGGCAATTCGGCGCTCGAATAATTCTGGATTTTCCGCAAAAAACGCATCAGTATAATCTTTAGTCTCTTGATATTGAGTCTGAGTCTGCGGCCCGCCGATATATTTTTGGGAAATCAGATAGTTGTTATCTATTGCTGTGCGAATCTGACTGACTTCGCCAAATGTGCGAATGTAGCTATTAGTAATTGCCGTGCTGTGAAACTTGGCAACTTCCCGCCCTAACTCTACCATAAGTTGTTCGCTCAACTGTCCGCGCTCCAACAAACTGAGAAACAGCGACTCTTGAGGAAATTCCCGCATTTTCAGCGCGTATTCTACAGCCAATTCTGCCGGATTTATCTCCGCTGAATCGCTCACAAATTCAAACAAATCGCCCCTTTGAACAATTGACAAAACTTCCAGATAAATTTCCGGTGCTGTGCGCCGGTTCATCAGCAATTCTTGGGTGCAAAAATGCTGCCTTTTCTCTAAAGTGGAATAGTCCATAAAGCCAAAGTTGACTGGCTTTTTGATTTTGTAAGTATAATCTCCGGTTAGCAAAACAAAGGAAGCATGAGTCTGAATTAGCTGCACCGGTTCTGTGACACTGTGCGGGTAAAACCCCGGCTGCAACATTTGCTGAATCAGAGGTGGGAGGTAAGACATATCGATTTTAAATTTTAGATTTTAGATTGTGGATTTTAGATATTAGATTTTAGATTGTGGATTAGAAATTTGTGATTTGTGGATTGTGGGTTTAGTTTTTTGGATTTATGATTTTTAATTTTGAATTTTGGATGTTGACTTTTATCCGATTTATTATAGAGTTGATAGTTAGTGTAAACCAAAAAGTAACAATGACAGAAAATAATCAAAATTCCGGTTCTGTGGATGTGTTTGGCGTGGGCAATGCCCTTGTAGACATCTTAGCATTGGTGGAAGATGAATTTGTCCTCAAGCACGGGCTGAATCGCGGCGGGATGACGCTGATGGATTCGGCAACGCAGGGGGGGATTTTGCACGATTTGGAGCAGGTTTCGCTGCAAATGCGATCGGGGGGTTCTGCGGCAAATACGATGATTGGTTTGGCTCAGAGCGGCGGTAAAGGCTATTATTCTGGGAAGGTTGCTAAGGATACTAACGGCGAATTTTACCGGCAAGATTTACTGGAGGCGGGGATTGATTTTAATGTGCATCCTGCTGAGTCTAACGGGCCGACGGGTACTTGTGTCGTGTTGACTACGCCTGATGCGGAACGCACTCTGTGTACGAATTTGGGGGTTTCTACTACTCTGGCGGCGACTGATATTGATGTCGATCGCCTGTCTCACTGCAAGTACAGTTATGTTGAGGGCTATCTTTGGGATGCTCCAGAACCGAGAAAGGCTAGTATTGAGACGATGGAACAGTCTAAGCGTCTGGGCGTGAAGGTGGCTTTTACTTTTTCGGATGGCTTTTTGGTCGATCGATTTGCTGATGATTTTCACAAGGTGGTTTCGGAATATTGCGATGTGATTTTTTGCAATGCTGACGAGGTTCGGAGCTTTTTTAAGGAGGAATCTTTAGAAGAATGCGCCCGGAAGATGAGCGAGATTTCGGATTTGGCTTTGATCACAAATGGGGATAAGGGCTGCATGGTGGTGGAGAACAAACAGATTGTGGATGTGGCTGGATTTCCCGTAAAGGCGATCGATACTGTGGGTGCTGGTGATGCTTTTGCCGGCGGTGTTTTGTTTGGACTTACTAATGGTTTAAGTTCTGCAAAAGCGGCTCGTTGGGGCAATTATTTGGCTTCTATGGTGGTGCAGATTCACGGGCCCCGTCTTGAAGGGTCTCAGGCTCATTTGCTGAATCAGGTGATTTCTGGTTAGGAATTGAAAGGGGCGATCGCGCTTTTTGTCGTAAAGGGCGATCGCACTTTTTTGAACCACAGACGAGCGCTGGTTTTTGTCAATTTTGCAGAATGTATTGACTGATAATATTTTTGAGTTCTTGAGGAGCTTCTTTGGCAATCGCCGCTCCTAAATCTGGACGCACAACCCACCACCAAACCAGTTGTTCTAAACGATCGGGAGGATTTTCATTAGGACACAATTCGATCGTACTTTCATTGACACCAATAATGTTAGCACAAAGGTCATTAGCAATGCTAACGCGATCGTCTAGTTTTTCAAACTGTACGATGTCTTGCCAGCTAATTTCATTGGGAATAGAATTGAGGATTGATTGAATATCTAGAGTCAGCATTAAACTGTTCCTCCGAAAGCTATAATAACTCTAATGCCAAAGTCTTGTTGTTCTGCAAAAGATTGAGTGCTGAGCCACCCTCTCACGGTTAGAGTATCCGTACCTGTGAGTTCAGGTTGGAGGGAGTTGTAGAAATTGGTAATTTCCTGATGAATTGACCCCGTACCGTGTTCGAGTCGCACAAGATTGCCTGTATTGTGTATTGCTTCTGCCCCGAATCTCTGTAAATTTGATGCTGTTTGCCCAACTATATGATGCCACGCTAACCCCGCTCCTGCCACCCAGATCGTTCTTTTAAATTCACCAAAAGTTTGAAAGCCTTGTCCGGGTGTTATGGGTGAGATGACAGTCCTTGATGCTAGTTCTCTAGCTAGTCGCCTCGCTATTTCTCGTCGAGTTTCGTCTGTCATTTATGCGAGTTAGCTTTCACTACTTTGACTTAATTTTACGATCGTTTATCACGCTTAAATCCCGATCGGCATATTCCGAAAAGTCACCCAAATTATGTACTTCACCTTTAGCTGCTTGTGCGACGCCGCACTTAACGGCGGCTAATGCTTGGGGGTTTTGCCACAACCACTGTTCGCGATCGGGTATGTTGGTTATTGGGTCTAATAGAATTTGTCCGGCTTCGTTGACGAGAACGCGATATTCTGTTGATTTGGGTTCGAGGTTTAAACTTAGGTGTCCTTGGGTATCTGTGCTGATTAAGTTTTTCAGAGTCCAAAACATATTTTTCAGCTATTATAAAGTTTGGTAAAACTCGGTTGGTTGAGTTTTACTTAATTATAACAAATTAGATGTTGTTTGTCTGTGCTGATTTTAAGGGCGAGCGCACTTTTTGTCGTTAAGGGCGATCGCCCTTTTTAGCAACTGCAGATAAACGGAATGGATGGGGAGGGATAAAAACGCGATTTATCTGTATTATGACTTACGAATAGGGCTCAGAAACCGGGTTTTTGCGAAAACAATTCGCCGAAGCCCAAAGATTCGGTAAAAACCCGGTTTCTTAGTCGGATCGCACAAGTCCTGCAATACTTATTCTTATGTTGGCTAGTTGTTGAATAGACATCATACCGTTATGGGTTCGACCACCAATTACCCATGTAGGATAGCTAGAAACCCCAGCCCTGGCTGCCGAACCCAATTGCACAGATGCCTCGATCCAGTCCGTGCGATCGCCCTAGGCTTTGAAGAAAACGCTAGCATTCAGGGCATCTCGAGCTACCCCAGAGACTATACCCAAATAATTATCACCCGCTTTGATAGCCGTAGAAGCCACAGGTGCTGCGCCGTCAAGCTGCAAATTCACACGCTCAAAAGTCAGAGCAGAAAATGTGAGTCCTTCGCTCAAACCAATTGAATCTCCAGGGCGGAAGTCCGCAATCACATCTGTTTGATTAATCCGAGTAGAATCTTCATCTACAGCCAAGAAGAAAGCATCATTTCCATCACCGCCTGTGAGAATGTCTTGGCCGCGATCGCCTATGAGTATATCGTTGCCCGCACCGCCATTGAGAGTATCATTTCCCTTACCGCCCCGCATAACATCATTGCCATCTCCTCCTATTAGGCTGTCATTGTCGTTATTGCCGCTGAGAAAGTCGTTACCAGCACCGCCATCAATGCTATCGGAGCCTTTTCCGCCCAACAAAATGTCGTTGCCACCCAGTCCGTTAAGTGTATCAGCACCTTGATTACCACTGAAGATTTCATCGTTATTCGTACCTGTTAAAGAGTCATTGCCGGATAGGGCTACGATTGCTTTACCGATCGCCTCTGGCGGTATAACAGTATCAGCATTGTCTGTGAAGAAGTAAAATCCAGGCCCGCTAAGATTTTGTGGCAGTCCCGTCGGTTCGCCGCCGTCTGTGGCATTGGGTTTGGGTGAAAAGATAGATACTAACGGTGCAGGAGTTGGGGTTGGAGTTGGAGTTGTTGGAGTCGGAGTTGTTGGAGTCGGAGTCGGAGTCGGAGTTGTTGGAGTTGGAGTTGGAGTCGGAGTTGTTGGAGTTATTGGAATTGGAGTCGGAGTCGGAGTTGTTGGAGTCGGAGTCGGAGTGGTTGGAGTCGGAGTCGGAGTTGTTGGAGTCGGAGTTGTTGGAGTCGGAGTGGTTGGAGTCGGAGTGGTTGGAGTCGGAGTTGTTGGAGTCGGAGTGGTTGGAGTCGGAGTTGTTGGAGTCGGAGTGGTTGGAGTCGGAGTTGTTGGAGTCGGAGTGGTTGGAGTCGGAGTGGTTGGAGTCGGAGTGGTTGGAGTCGGAGTTGTTGGAGTCGGAGTGGTTGGAGTCGGAGTTGTTGGAGTCGGAGTGGTTGGAGTCGGAGTGGTTGGAGTCGGAGTGGTTGGAGTCGGAGTGGTTGGAGTCGGAGTGGTTGGAGTCGGAGTGGTTGGAGTCGGAGTTGTTGGAGTCGGAGTTGTTGGAGTCGGAGTTGTTGGAGTTGCAGCTACAGCGATGTCAACTTTCGCATTATTGTTCGTAATATCAGGGTCATTGCGATCGGCAGAAGCGATCGCGACTGTGTTACTAATAGTTTGCCCACCACTACCAGGATTGACTGTAGCTTTGAGAGTTAACGAGGTAGTACCATTAACCGCTAACTTGCCCACATCCCAAACACCTGTTACAGGATCGTAAGTGCCTTGGGTTTGAGTGTTGCTTGTAAGACTGAGAGTTGTAGGTAACAAACTTGTCAACTTGATATTGGCAGCATCATTACCTAATCCCACATTTTTTGCACTGACAGTGTAGGTAATGACATCCCCTTCTTTGGGTGCAGGATTGTCCACCGTCAGAGTTACACCCAAGTCAGCATTTAATTTCCAACCTATATCTTCCAGTACGCCAAGTGTAAGAGGCCCAGGGTCATGGATAGCAACTCCCAAACCTCGAACGTTTGTCATCAACGAATTAGTGCCATCTCCATAGGTGGCTTCGTCTAGGTGAGCGATGCTTGCACCGTCGTTAAAAATGTTAGGTGCGTAAACTTTAAGTTTGCTGCTGCCATTTGCTGCAACAGATTTCGGGCCATTGAAGAACAGGTTATTGCTGATTAGCTGGTTTCCTAGTGCGACAGAAGGCACGGGAAACAGCGCTGTGTCAGTAATTTTTTGACCTGAACTATTCTCGATAAATCTGTCATAGATTCTGGGATAGTTACTGGTACTAGACAAACTGCCCTGTTGATTGCCTGTATTGTACACAAAAGAGTCAGCAAATCCCATTCCGTGAGCAATTTCATGGAGGAGCGTGCTAACCAAATCCGTTTGATTAGCACCGGGATTTGCATCGGTTCCAAAGTACCAAGAAATTCCCGGCGAACTAGCGCTGGGATTGTTGTTAACACTGACGGTAATATCAGGGGCACTTCCATTTAAATCCGTGCCGGCTAATTGGTTGGCTAACGCCATTCGATAAGTAGTATTTGTTAACGGTGCGCCCGTAAAGTTTGCTGTGCTAGAGCCTCCTCCTTTTGCCAAAAAACCAGTTACAGTTTCCCAAGTTGCGTTAATTACTACGTCTACTTTTGAGGTGTCAATTACTCGATTCCAGATATTAACTGCGTAATCAAACGCATTTTTAGCTTCTGGAGGAAAGAGTGTATCGTAAGTGACTTTAATCGCCAAAATTCCTTGGTAAGCCTCTTGCACCTGTGGCCCAAACGCCAAAGATGCCTCCATCGCCCCAGTTGTATATCCCAATTCCCAATCGCCGCCTTTATTAGCACTACCCGTCAGACTCGTAGAAGCTGCCACATTAGCCCCTGTTAGCTGACTCAACCGCTGTGCGAAAGCAGCACCCAAATCTCCCTTTGCTACGTTGCAGCCATACAGAAGAATCTCAGCATTACTTGCCAGCCCTTTTGCCCATTCCTTTACCCACATCACAAAGTCGCAATTTCGGGAGGGGGAAAGAGACACTACACCCCGGTTTTCTTCGTTTATGATATTGGTTGGAGTGGAAGCGCTCAATGTATCCAAAGTCAACACCGTATTGCCGAGTTGCAGAGAACCGACAGCGCCGTGGGATACAACGTGAACTGCCCAGAAGTTACCGCCCCGCAGTTTTTGAGCAATTTGTTCTACCCCGTTGCAGTTAGAATCCAGCAAGATTACTTCTGTTCCAGCGGTAACGCCGTCAACTAGAGTTTTCCAGTCTGGGACAGCAGTATCGATAAATGCGATCGCTTTCTGAGTTTCAGAGATTTTGTGTGACATGATCTACCTTTAGCTATTTGGAAAATGGGAAATTATGGACTTGCAACTTTGTCAGTTGCTTTAATTGAGCTTAAGATTGTTTAAATTAAACTCAGTAATTTTGCAGCAAGAAAGCTTGCTCGAAGAGGTTTTTTTTTTGAATCTAACTATTACTTGCGTGAACATAGCGACTCTAAATCAGTTTGGCAAAAGCATCATACTTTTTGAAGTCAGGAGAATTTAAAAGTTGATATTTGAAGAAAATCTCCACCAATCGTTTAACTGAAGCAAAACTCTTAGAGCAGTAAAATCAACGCCTAATAAAGTTTTTAACTTGTAGCCCAATTCCGTCAACAGGATTTCTCGCTATACCTAATCTTTGATGGTTTTGAGGATCGGTGCTGCTCAAACTTCCGTCAATCGTCTGCCCTAAGCTAATATTCGCCATAATCCCATCTCCTCAAAAATATAGTTGCGTAAAATCCAGCAAAGCCCGCCTAGCAAGCTTTCCTAAATATCTATCAGGGCTTTCCTCTGCTTTTTATGCAGATCGCCTTGTTTTGTTACAAAACTTTACATTGCTGCCAAGAGCAGATAAGCTGTATGCCCGATCGCCCAACCGATGCACCGTCACCAGATGCACCGTCCAACCTAGCTGACAGCCAGAGAAATCATTTCACAATCCTCGACAATCCTTAATCTGTACAGCCCACAGCCAAGCTTATAATTATATGAGCATTCCCCTCAAACCAAAATCGAAATGGCAAGAGATCGAGGATATTCAGCCATTAATCAGAGCGCATTTTCATGCCTCCAAAGCAGAAAAATTAGATACGGCAAATGCAATTATTTGTGAAGTATATGAGTATTTGCGGCAGTGGAATTGTGCAGAGTTGGTGTGTGCAAATCTACAGTTGCCATTGTTAACAGAGGTAAAAAACATTAGCCTTTCAGGGGCGGGCAAGATGCCCACCCCACAAGAAAATTAAACTCTTGTGGAACGGGCCGAAGAGCCCGTTTTCTTAGTCTCGCGTTGCGCGGACTTTGTTTGTGTAAACCTGGTTTCAACCGCCGGGGTTTTTAGATGTGCCGTGGAACGGGCCGAAGAGCCCGTTTATATAGTCTCGCGTTGCGCGGACATCGTTTGTATAGACGCGGTTTCAACCGCCGGGTTTCTTGGTTTCAACCGCGGGGTTTCAACCGCCCATTTTCCACCGTGGGGTTTCAACTACCGATTTTCAACCGCCGATATTATCAACTTCAACTGCTCGAATAAATTCCTCTTTCTTGCAGTTGCTGCATAAAAAACTCTTCCAAAGAAGGCTTAGCCAAATTCATCCCAATTAGCTGCCCTCCCGTCGCGCTCAGACTAGAAATAAACTCCTTCGGTTCGCCCTGCAAATGACCGTACCACAAATCACGATCTACCTCCATATCCGGTATCCATTTTTGCAGGATATTCAAGTGGCCGCCCCTACCTTCAACCCGGTAAGTTTTAGTATTTCCCAGAAGTTCGTCGATCGCACCAATGCAGATTAACTCACCGCGAGCCAAAATTGCCACCCGATCGCAAATCTTCTCCACATCCGACAGTACGTGCGAATTAAAAAAAATCGTTTTTCCTTGATTTTTTAGCGATAAAATTATCTCCCGCATCTGATAGCGCCCCATCGGATCTAAACCAGACATCGGCTCATCCAAAAATACCACATCTGGATTGTTAATCAAAGCTTGAGCCATGCCGATCCGTTGCAGCATTCCCTTAGAATACTGGCGCAACTGTTTTTTGATTGCCGCCGATTGAGATAGCCCAACTAAGTCTAACAAATGCGGAATTCGCTGCCGCTGAATCGAGCGGGGAATTTCAAACAAGCCCGCCGCAAACTGCAAGAATTCCCAGCCCGTGAGATAATCGTAAAAGTAGGGATTTTCTGGCAAATAACCGACTCGCCGCTTCACGTTGCGATCGCCCAAAGGCCTCCCCAACAGCAGCCCCCTGCCAGAAGTCGGCCGCACTATCCCCAGCAAAGCCTTCAGCAGCGTAGTTTTCCCCGCTCCATTCTGCCCTAACAACCCGAAAGTTTCCCCCTCAGAGACAGTCAGAGTGCAACTTTTGAGCGATTCTATTTTTTCGTTCATCCAGAAGCCGGTACGGTAGAACTTCCCCAGATTAAATATTTCCACCACTGGGGTAGCTCCGGGCATCTCGGTGGAAGTTGGCGCATCTATAAGAGGTTCCATTTTCGTCATCTAAATAAGCAGTATCTGATTATATTCTATTGCATAACAGAGAGTCATTAGTCATCACGAAGAAGGAAGTTCGGCAACGGATTCGCTCCACGGATGTAACGGATGTAACGGATGTAAAGGATAGAAGGAAGAAGGAAGTTCGGCAACGGATTCGCTCCACGGATGTAACGGATGTAACGGATAGAAGGAAGAAGGAAGAAGGAAGTTCGGCAACGGATTCGCTCCACGGATGTAACGGATGTAACGGATGTAAAGGATAGAAGGAAGAAGGAAGAAGGCAGAAGGAAGAAGGCAGAAGGAATGAAGAAGGAAGAAGGAAGAAGGCAGAAGGCAGAAGGCAGAAAAAGATACACACAACAAGTTTTTTAATAGCCCGTATTCTATATTGAATTAGGTGGATTTACTGAATTGCTCTTTTTAATGTTAAACTAATATTACCTGCCATTGATTTTTACTGAATATGGAACGTTCAAAAATTATTGCTATTATCACCGGCGTGATTTCTATAGTCTTAGCAGTTGCCTACCTGCTACTCGTTACCGCCCTAGACTTCCGAGGCGAAATGTTACCCGCACCTCAAAGTCAATTGCCATTGTCAATGCAGCTTCAGCAATTAGCGAATTTTAAGCTGAATTTGTTAGTACATTAGTCATTAGTCATTAGTTAGTTGGCAGTAGTTAGTTGGCAGTAGTTAGCGGTAATTGGCAATTCGGAATTAGAGCCAACAGCAAAAAAATAACAAACAACAAATAACAAATAACAACCAACCAACCACCCACTAACTAATACAAATGGATTGCTTTCATCATGTGATATGAAACTAGCAACTGCGTCAAAGCTAGGGGGTAACTTTGCAGAAATTCGCCAGTTGTCCCGATTAGTTTGCCAATTTCCGGGTTGCCTTGGGCGCTGCAAAAACCCCGCAGGTGCGGCATTTCGTTGCACAAAATCTTTTCCAGTTCGTTTACTTGTTCGTTAGTAGCGTGGGAGTCTACTTCCAACACGTCAACCGGTTTGCCCATATCGCGATCGAGTCCCAAACGAATGGCAGGTTTAAAGCTATCGCTACCTTGAGCTAAAATTTCAGTAAAATCCGGGTGAGGAATTGTCGGTCTCAGCACTAAGCGGACGTTCAAATTTACTGCGTTGTCCTCTTCGGGTAGGTAAAAACTAACTACAACATCGGCAAACTTGCGCTGGGGACGAATAAAATCTTCCGAATCATTTTCCCGCTTTTTCATTTCTGCAAGCACCTGTTCTTCGGTATAACCGCGCTTCATAGTATCGCGCTTAACTTTCCACTGAGTTCGCAACTCTTCTGGGGGAGCGAGATACACTTTTACATCGTAAGCATCGCGGATTGCACGAGTTGAGTAACCCAGCAAACCTTCAACTATTACAAATTTGCTGGGCTTGATGTATTCGGGCGGATCGAATGTACCTGAGTCGTGGTTGTAAATAGGTTTGAGAATTGCTTGTCCGGTTCGCAGCAGGCCCAGGTGCTGCTGCATGATGTCTAGGTAATTGCAGTCGGGATGCAGTGCTGTGATCCCAATTTCGGCCCGCTGCTTTCTGTCGTACTTATGATAGTCGTCCGTGCAAATTATCGTGACATTTTCTGGCCCCAATACTTGGGCAATTCCCCGCGTCAGGGTGGTTTTTCCCGCTGCGCTGTCTCCGACAATACCGAGAATGATTGGTCGATCGCTCATTGTTTTTACCCCGACGGACAATAGCCAATTTTTGGTGAGTATTAAATCTTATCAAAATTATGTTCGATCCGATCGCTAATTGCACAGTTTGACTTGAGTCGCCCCGAATTCTCCCCAACGTGTTAAATTATTGTAAAATTTCTTAATAAAATGCGGCACCGGAGACTCCCAGAACATCTGATTAAAAAATCACGCTGATTTCTCAATCTCCCGCGAGGTCGATCGCACTTTTGAATCCGGCTACAGTCAAAAATTAAGGAAAATTACCGCTGTCAACTGTCCCCCTCGTCTTTGAGTGCAGTACAAATTGCAGCAGCCGTCAGACTGGTGGGTGCTTTTTAGTTTTAAAACTGGTCGCTAGCAGTGCATCAACTTGCCGATAAATCTACGCGGAGGGCGATCGAATTTTCCCGAAATATCAAGTTTTAACCAAAGCTTTCCCCGTGCCTAAAAAATTAGGATAAATTTCAATTGACGGTGTACTCCCGCCCTCAAAAATTTATTATTTTTGCTCTTTTTGACCTGCTGCAATAAAATATTTTCGCGAACAAACCAGATTTCGACGCACCAGGGCATAAATTCTAAATTCAAACAAATATTAAGTTGAATTAATACTGCATTATAGAGCGGACTCGCATTCCGCACGCGCGATCGAATTCTGTCGCGTGGTGGGGGCGGGTTGATGTAGATTGTTTGTCTGAATCAAAGATTGTTAGTGAACCCGCCCCTGCAGGATTTACGTTTTATATCAAATCCGGTAGCATCGGAATGATTCATACCAATTTCATAAAGTAACGCTAGATATTACCCCCCCAACCCCCCCGCGATTTCGGGGGGGCTAAGAGTTCATCTATAGCACATCTTTAGAAAAACGGTATCAGATATATATTCTCTCCCTCTGTGTACTCTGTGCTCTCTGTGGTTAAATAATTCCAATGCAAGCGGAAACGATATTACCAGTCATCTTGGCGCTTGTTGCTGTTGATTTCCCAATCATCGCCTTGCTGCTTGTACAATAGTTCTGGTTCCACTTCTGCTGGCATTTCTAATTCGGGTTCCGATTCTTGTTGCTGATAAATATTGAGAGGTTCGACAACGCGAGCGATCGCATCTTTGACAAATGCTTTGACAAACTCGTCTTTCCGATTTAACTGAAACTGCCTTTGCACAACTTCGGCGATGCCGCCGTCGCCCCAATCTTGGTCGTGGCGGAAATATTCAATAAAACTTTTACCGGCAATTCTGGTTAAATAAGCGGCGCTGACTGCTTGAATTGCTTTGCCGAGCACAAATCCGGCTACGCTTAACTGCAGCGCCCTTGACACTACTTGAATTACGCCTTCAACTATGCCCAAACTTGCTAGGGTTTTTGCTAAAGACAATGCCAATTCTTTGGCGCGATCGATATTTAATTCGCAGCCGTAAATCTTGGCAATTTCTACTACCATTTGAGCGTTAACTGCTGCTGTCGCCAACAAATCCACAACCGGCAAAGGCGTGACGGCAATTACTCCGGCTCCGATCCACTGAAATCGCTCTACTACTTTATCAGCGGCGCGCCGTCTTTGAGCGTCAATTAACTTGCGCGCTTGGTCTCCCAAGTGCTGAGATTGCAACAAAATATTGTCGGCAATTAAGTCTTCGCCTTCGGCTCGCAAAATTGCTGCGATGCGCCGAATTAATGGCATCATATCTGGGTCTGGTTGAAATATTGTGCCGCTTTCTAGTACAACTTTTTGCGGGTTGGCGCTAATTGCAACTACATCCATTGCTGATACAAAACCTTTGACTCGCTGTCGCAGCCGATCGAGAATTTCGTCTCTGTCGCTGTCGGGATAAAGGTCAACTTTATTAAAAACCACGATCGACCTTTTGCCAATTTCTGCCAAAGTCCGCAGCGGTTCGTACTCAGATTGGCGCAAATCGCCGTCCAAAACAAATAAGATCAAATCTGCCCGGGCCGCCAACTGACGTGCCAATTCCTCTCTGTAAGTCCCCGCTACTCCCGCTTCCAAGATGCCTGGGGTATCAGTAATTGCTAATTCGCGATCGATTCCTTTCAATGAAAGAGTGTAAGTTTCTCCAACTTCGGTAGTTCCCATCGGCGCGCCCACCTCTCCCGCCATCCGTCCCACCAACGCATTGACAGCCGAAGTTTTGCCTGCAGAACCGGTGCCGAAAACCACGATCCGAACATTGCCGCGGGCCATGTTAGCTTCAATTTCGCGGGCTCTCAACAGCAAAGCTTGCCGCGCTACTTCATCTTGAATGCGATCGACTTGCTGCCTAATTGCTTGAAGATTTTCCGAAGCAGCCTCACTTTTGACAACAGGAACCTTCGGATTAATCGCCCGTTTCCCCTTAACTTTTCCCGGCCGTTGCAGCAGCTTAAAATAATAAAACAGCGCAAAAATTAGCGTTCCCAAAAGTATAATTATTAGGAAAATCAGCAAATTAGCCAGCAACGGAGAAGCAGACAGCGCAACTTGACTGTAAAGCCCTGTCAAGGAACTTATCAGGCCAATAATCAGCCCCAGGGTGAGGCAGAAAGCAGCAATTAAGGTTAACAGGCGCGGCAAAGGCATGAGGGGGCGGCAAATAAAAGGGTTATACTTTGATTCTTACATTTTCATGAGAATTCGGAAGTGATAAGCTATTTGGCATTTAGATTGAACCTCGATCGCGGGTTCTCCTGCCGGATTGATTCAGGGTGGGGTTGGATTGGGGGACAACCCTAAACTTTCTCGAAGGTAAGTTTTACTTTTTGGTAATTAAGTAAAAAGCCTTAGAGTTGCAAAAAATGCCGAAGCGCTTGCAGTGCCGTTTAACCAAAAATCACGCAACTAATCCACAAATTCCATGAATTTAAACTTTCACGATTTTAATACCTTGCAAAAAGAACTGGAAGAACTTCCTCCCTTTCACAGGATAGCGTTTGCCGCTTCTTGTTGCGAGAGGCTGCTTCCCAACTACAGCGCTTTTGCCAGAGAGGAAGGCTGGGGTGATTTTACTATACTGAGAACTGCGCTGGATGAAGTTTGGCAAATACTCCAAGGTAAGCCACTGAATGTGACGGAAATTAGTCAATTAATAAAGAATTGTATAGATGCTGTTCCAGACGCAGATGACGTTTCTCAATCATCCTACTGTCCTGAGGCACAGCACGCCGCCAGCGCAATCGGCATTACCCTCGAGCTTTGTCTCGAGCCAACCCCACAGGACGCTATTGCGGTAGCGCGAGCTGTAAAAGAAACCCTTTTTGAGTTTCTCGATAGGATAGAGGAATCGAAAGACCCTAAAGGTTGGCAAGAAAAGCCGTATGCAGAACTAACCAAAGAAATTGACAACCACCCATTTTCGGTTCGAGAAATGGCGAAACAAAGAGAAGATTTGCAGCGCTTGAAAGAAGTCGAGACGCTAGATAGAGAATTTTTAGAGTGGCTCCGTACCTCCTCTCACAACAATGGAAAAAGCTTAATTGATTTGTCATGAGAAAGCAAACAAGCATTGCGACAGACGCAACTGCCCAATCCGAAAACGCTGCCCTTGGCAAAGAATCTGCAAACCTTGATTGGTTCCGCTATCAGCTTGGCGTTTGGGCATCCCAAAACCTGCGCGACTTTCCCTGGCGGCGCACGAGCGAGCCTTACGCCATTTTTATTGCTGAATTTCTACCTCCTCCCCGCGCCACCAGAGTTTAAGTAAACAGTAGCTTACAAATTAAATGCGCGACAGCTTACGAGTTAAAAAAAAGAATGCAACTGTAGGCAAGCCGCAAACCCCGATAGTCATCAGTCATTCCCAATCTAAAACCTAAAATCTCAAATCTAAAATGGTATGACGAAGCGTTCGATCGTACTGCGCGAGCCCGCAAATCCCGATTCTGCTTGTCCGGGGAGTGGGGGAGATTTGCGGGGTTTGAGTGCCAGCGGGACAGACAAGTGCGATCCTCTTCGAGGGCTTCGCTAACGCCCTCTTGCTGCAATTGTAGCTTGCACGATAACTTAGCTACAGCTTATCACCTGCTTGAACCGCAGACTGGTTTATTTGCATCTACCTACTTATTTATACGGTAATTTATTCGATCGGCAGTTTAGCAATACTTTTTTATTAACAAACAAATCTGACATTAAGTACACAGAAACCAGGTTTTTTAACGCCAGTGCCTCCTGGAAGCTCCGAAAGCGGAAACGAGAAACCGGGTTTATTAGGCAGGCTAAGAGCGTCTTTATTCACAAAAACTTTATATTAAGTATCGATGAGGTACTCTCTAAACATCCGCGAGTTAAGTTAGACTTAATTATCAGTGCGTGAATTATTCACAGGTTCGCATCTATGCAGCTCAAACATCACAAACAGGTTTCACAAGAACTTCCTACATCTTTCCAGTATAAAATCAAACAGAGCCACCTACTAAAGCTTAATTATTTTGCTCAAATAGCCCGCTCCTTCGGAAACCTCAGTATTAGCGACAAAATCAGCCGCGGCTACGCATTGGCTCTTTGTGTTGCGATTGGGGGCACGACTATCGGGATGCTGGCGGGGAATCATTACTATCGCAGAACTAACAATCAACTACACATCGATCGAGAAAGTCAGCTTTTAAATAAGTTGCAGGTGGCTTTGCTGCGGACGCAAAACAGCCAACAGCGATTGATTGACGGGATAGAACAGCCCGAAAGTTTTGACAGCAAATACCAACAGCTACAAAAGAATATCTACAGTTTGAAGTTGTCGCTATCTGAAGTTACAAGTCAGAAAGAGATGGAACAGGCAGCAGGTTTACAGGGTTTTATCAAAAAATATAATTCGCTGCTGTCAAATTACATTCAACAGCTAGAAACCGTTAACGCTCAAATCAGTAAACTGCCCAAATCTCCAGATCAAAAAAGTGTTAGACGCAAGTTGCTGTTGAATTTCGATCGAGATAAACTTGGGTTGAAATTAGAGAGGGCGACTAATGATTTAGGAGCAATTATCGATCGCGCCCAAGAGCAAGAAAATGCAGCACGGGAAGCCCTGCTGCGAGCGCAGACACTGCGAGTGCAAATAATTTTTGGTAGCATGGCACTGTCGATCGTAATTGCAGCACTGCTGGCGAGCTTTACCAGTAGGGCGATCGCCAAACCCCTCGCCGCTGTCACCAAAATAGCGCAGCGAGTCACCGAAGAATCTAATTTTCAGTTGCAAGTACCAGTTACCAGCACCGATGAAGTGGGAGTATTAGCAGCTTCGTTCAACCAACTGATTCAGAAAGTAAATCACCTGCTAGTAGAATTGAAATCCGAGCAAGAAATTCAGATACTTCAAAACGAGAAAATGGCAACTTTGGGGCGGATGCTGGCCGGTGTTGCACACGAAGTTAACAACCCAATCAATTTTATCTATGCCAACATCGATCCGGCAAAAACTTACGTTGAAGACCTTTTAGATTTGCTCAAAACTTACGAAACAGAAATACCCAACCCGCCTGCTGCAGTCACCGCCAAAGCAGAAGCCATAGACATCGATTTTCTTCAAGAAGATTTGATGAAAATATTTAACTCAATGCAAGTGGGTGCGGAAAGAGCCAAAGCCATTATCTTGAGTTTGAAAGATTTTTCTCGCCTCGACGATGCAGCGCCTCAGCCAGTCGATTTGCACGCCTGCATAGATAGCAGTTTGCTGATTCTCAACAGCCGAGTCAAACAGGGCGTTGAAGTGGTGCGAAATTACGGGGATATTCCCAAAATTGAAGGCTACATGGGTTTACTTTACCAGGTGTTTGTCAACCTGATCGGCAATGCACTAGATGCTGTAGAAGAAAAAGCAAAAGTTGAAAGAATTAGCTATGAAGAGGCGAATAAAAAATTTGGTTCGGAGTCGAAAAAATCAGAAAAATCTAGTTTTTCACCGAAAATTTTAATCACTACAGAATACTTGGACGACGACTCAGTGGTAGTGCGAATTTCCGATAACGGTACGGGGATACCTGCGGCCAGTCAAGAAAGAATGTTTGAAACGTTCTTTACAACTAAACCGAGGGGTGTAGGTACTGGTTTGGGATTGGCAATCGGCCGCGAAATTATTGTCAATAAACACGGCGGGACGATTAACTGTTGGTCGGAGATGGGAACGGGGACGGAATTTGCGATCGCCCTGCCAATTAAACATTAGCAGTCAGTAGTCAGTAGTCAGTAGTCAGTAGTCAGTAGTCAGTAGTCAGTAGTCAGTAGTCAGTAGTCAGTAGTCAGTAGTCAGTAGTCAGTAGTTGTTAGTTGTTATTAGTTATTGGTTATTGGTTATTGGTTATTGGTTACTTGCTACGACTTCCCAATCCCTCCGCAACGCTAGATCCCAATTCTCAATTCCCAATAACAACTAACAGTCAACAGTTAACAGTCAACAGTTAACAGTCAACAGTTAACAGTCAACAGTTAACAGTCATTAGTCATTATTTATGGCAGCCGTAAATCAGCAGTAAAATCGATTTAGACTCGAATATTTTTAGTATAAGCATCTTGCTTGCGTAGAAATTTTCAAATGATTTAATATTGCTATAGCAATCCTAAATTATTTGAAAATTTCTTACTTCCTCCCCGAACCCGCGGGGAGGGTTGGGGGAGGAAGTAAGAAAATTACGACTCCTGCAAGAATTGCTATAGAACCCATTTGACATCTTTGAGTTTTTGGGTTGGGTGACGAGAAATATAGAGAGAAACTGGTTTCTGAGATTTACGCAAGGGGCGAGAAACCGGGTATTCTTGGAGTTTTTGGGTTGGGTGACGAGAAATATAGATAGAAACCCGGTTTCTGAGATTTAGAATAGATATCAAATGGGTTCTATAGCAGTCATTAGTTATTGGGAATTGGGTTAAGCTGTCAATAATTGCCTAAAACCAACAATTTAGTCAAGCCGTCTCGGTTGAATATTATAAGTAATTACCCGAACTTGATATAAGTTCTGTAATGGGGAATTTGGCAATTGGCGATCGGTTAATCTAGAGTGGAACAAATACAGCAAGGAGCGAAAATTATGGGACTATTTGACCAAATTTTGAACGCGATCGACAATCCCAACCAACAAGCAAGTTCCAATCAGTTGGGCAACATTATCGGTGCGGTAGAGCAGTTGAGCGGCAACCAGGGCGTGGATGCGGGTACGACTCAGCTAGCGATGTCGGTTTTGGGCGGATACGTGCGATCGGCATTGCAAGACGTGCGATCGCAATCTGGAGAAGCACAAGCTCAACAACTTGTCAACCAATTTAGCGGCACAAATCCTAATCCGCAAGCAGTACAGAGTTTGTTTGGAGCCGGTCAACTAACGCAAATAATCGCCGATATCGCCCAAAGAACCGGTTTAAATAACACAACAGTGCAAGCAATGATACCTGTTTTAGTGCCGATCCTGCTGAATTTGCTGCAAACCGGCGGCAACGCTCAAAATTCAGCCCAAGGCCAAAATCCCGTATTGAATACGTTTTTAGATGCCGATGGAGACGGCGACGTAGATATTACTGATGCCATGTCGATGGCTAGCCGCTTTTTGAATCAGCGCAGTTAATTTAGGATTTTTGTAACCGCAGATATCTGCCTTCATCTGCGGTTACAAAAACTCCAAATTAACCCAAACCCAAATCAGTCACAGCACCGAGACTGCTAGAAGAAACCAACTTAGCGTATTTAGCCAAAACGCCCTTAGTATAGCGAGGTTGAGGAGCTTGCCAAGCTGCTCGGCGCTGCTCTAATTCTGCATCAGCAACATTGAGCTGCAACAACCGATTCTTAGCATCTATCGTAATTGAATCGCCCTCTTTTACTAAAGCAATTGTGCCTCCAACTTGCGCCTCTGGTGCAACGTGACCGACAACCATGCCGTAAGTCCCGCCAGAGAAGCGGCCGTCAGTAATTAAACCCACAGAATCGCCCAAACCTGCGCCAATAATTGCCGAAGTTGGTGCTAACATTTCGCGCATTCCCGGCCCGCCTTTTGGCCCTTCGTAGCGGACTACAATCACGTCTCCGGCTTGAATTTTGCCGGCGAGAATTGCATCCAAACAATTTTCTTCGGATTCAAATACTCGCGCCGGGCCGGTGATTTGCGATTTTTTAATGCCTGTAATTTTAGCGACGGCTCCTTCTGTTGCCAGATTTCCCTTGAGAATTGCTAAATGTCCTTCGGCGTACATCGGGTTGTTCCAAGGGCGAATTACGTCTTGGTCGGTTCGAGGTTCGCTAGGAATATCTGCCAACACTTCAGCAACTGTTTTGCCGCTAATTGTTAGGGCATCGCCGTGGAGCAAACCCTGTTCTAGCAGCATTTTCATTACTAGAGGAATGCCGCCGGCTTTGTGCAAGTCGGTTGCTACATATTTGCCGCTTGGTTTGAGGTCGCACAGCACGGGCACTTTGGCTCGAATTGTTTCAAAATCGTCCAGGGAGAGTTCAACGCCGATCGCATTGGAAATGGCCAATAAATGCAGCACAGCGTTGGTTGAACCGCCGATCGCCATAATTACCGCGATCGCATTTTCAAAGGCCTTGCGTGTCAAAATTTGGCTCGGCAACAACTGTTGGCGAATCGCTTCCACCACAACTTTTGCCGATTCGGCAGCGCTGTCAGCTTTTTCGGCATCCTCAGCAGCCATTGTCGAAGAATAGGGCAAACTCATGCCCATCGCTT
The DNA here is from genome assembly GCF_963890365.1 of Tychonema sp. LEGE 07196. NCBI lineage: Bacteria > Bacillati > Cyanobacteriota > Cyanophyceae > Oscillatoriales > Microcoleaceae > Tychonema > Tychonema sp. LEGE 07196. Next base: position 32,830 of record NZ_CAWPRX010000206.1, read on the forward strand.
CAAAAGCGCTCGACATCGTATTTGCCGTGTACATTCCGCCGCAGGAACCGGCACCGGGACAAGCTTTTTGTTCCACTGCATTGAGTTCTGCTTCGTCAATTTTGCCGGCGCTGAATTGACCGACTGCTTCAAAAGCGCTGACAACGGTTAAATCTTTTCCGTTGTGGTGTCCGGGTTTGATGGTGCCGCCGTAAACAAAAATAGCAGGAATGTTCATCCGGGCGATCGCAATCATCGCCCCCGGCATATTCTTGTCGCAGCCGCCCACAGCCAGCACACCGTCCATACTTTGGCCGTTGCAAACCGTTTCTATCGAATCAGCAATCACGTCTCTCGACACCAGAGAATATTTCATCCCTTCAGTTCCCATCGAGATCCCGTCGCTGATCGTAATCGTACCGAACATCTGCGGCATCGCGCCGGCTTCTTTTGCGCTGGCAATAGCCCGCAAAGCCAGGTCGTTCAATCCCATATTGCAGGGCGTAATCGTGCTGTAGCCGTTGGCAATTCCCACAATGGGCTTAGTGAAATCGCCGTCGCCAAAACCGACAGCCCGCAGCATTGCTCGGTTGGGCGCGCGCTGTACGCCTCCAGTCACAGCTTGGCTTCTCAAATTTTCAGGCATTCTCAAACATCCTTTGTCAGTGGTGGGAAAAACAGTCAGCCGTCAGTTGTTCTCATACCAGTTTCCCAAAACAATATATATGTTGCAAAAGTCAATTTCACCCCCAACCCTCCCCTGATTAAGGGGGGAAACAAGAATAATCTTGCCCCCTCCCCGAACTCGCGGGGAGGGTTGGGGCGGGGTGTACTGTATTTTGCAAGAGTTCTAATGCAACTGCATACAAGTCCCAAACCTATATCCAGTCAGTCATTCGCATCTCTAATCGCCAATGGAAAATCAAAAATGGTATTGACTGCTGACTGCTGATATCTTTACCCTATTTTTGATTCTCTCAGAAGCGCTGACATTTGTGAGGCCATCTAGAATAGATTCGCACAGCAGTGCCAGGAAAGCAGAGTGCAAAGATTCTGCCGATACTGCACCGTGTGGCGTGAATACCGTGGTTATCTGGGATGATGTGGTAACACCCATCACTCTAACGTTTGAAAAAAATTGCGAGGCGAATGACATGGAGGCCGATCGAATTCTGAGGCAATATGCGGCCGGAGAAAGAATTTTTCGAGAGATTAACCTCGCCGGAGCCGACTTAAAAGGGGTAAACCTTAGCGAGGCTAATTTTACCAGAGCGAATTTCCAAGATGCAAATCTCAAGGGCGCTAACCTGACGGGAGCGAACTTGCGCGAGGTGAAATTGGCAGGGGTGGACATGACGGAAGCCAACCTCACCGAGGCAAATCTGATCGGTACCGATTTGAGCTGCGCCAATCTCAGCGGGGCAAACCTGATGGGAGCCAACCTGCGCGGCTCAATGGCGAAAGAAGTCAACATGACCAAGGCTAATTTGACTGAAGCTAATTTGACGGAAGCCAACTTTACCGAAGCGAATTTGTTTGCGGCCAACTTAACCGACGCTAGCATGATTCGCATTAATTTGATGAAGGCCAATTTGAGTTGGTCAACTCTCAAAGCGGTAAACCTGACAAATGCCATCCTCAGCGATGCGCTGTTAGAAAGAGCTAACTTAACTAAGGCAATTTTGAGCGGAGCAATGCTCAGCGGGGCTAACTTGACTGGTGCAGACTTGCGCGAAGTAACGATGGTTGGATGTAATCTGAGCAATGCTAATCTGAGCAATGCTAATTTGAGAGTTGCCAATGTGAGTTGGTCAACCCTGCGCGAGGCTAATTTGAGCGGTGCTAATTTGTACCGGGCGAAGCTGTGCTGGTCTAATTTTAGCGGGGCTGTTTTGGTGGAAGCGGTTTTGATTGATGCTAATCTGAATCGAACTAACTTACGCGATACAGATTTGAGGCGGGCAATTATGCCCGACGGCACAACTAATGATTCTTGAAATTTAACTGTTGACTGTTGACTGTTAACTGTTAACTGTTGACTGTTAACTGTTGACTGTTAACTGTTGACTGTTGACTGTTGACTACTGACTACTAACTACTAACTACTAACTACTGACCACTGACTACTGACTACTGACTAATAACTACTAACTACTGACCACTGACTACTGACTAATAACTAATGACTATTAGTGAATTATTGATTTTAGTTGCATCTGGACTTTTTGCCGGAATTTTAGCGGGTTTTTTGGGTATCGGTGGCGGTACGGTGCTGGTGCCTTTGTTGGTGGCTCTCAATTACGCCCCGGTGCAAGCGGTTGCTACTAGCGGTTTGTCGATCGCCATTACAGCTATTTCTGGCAGCATCCAGAATAGGCGCATGGGCTACCTCAGCATGAGCAAAGTCGCTGGCATCGGTCTTCCAGCCGTCATTACAGCACAAATCGGTGCTTATTGGGCGGGGATATTTCCGCCTTATTTATTGTTAGTTTCTTTTGGATTGTTATTGTGGTTAAATATTTATTTAATTGAGGTTCGCAAGCACATAACAGCGAATGGAAAAGGCGAAGGAAAAGGGGAAGACGATCCGATCGCGAAAGCGGCAACCAATCCCCAATCCCCAATCCCCAATTCCCAATTACCCAATAATTCAAATATTTTAAGCAATCCAGCTTTTGCTAAAATTGCTACCGGCAGTGCGGCAGGTTTATTAGCGGGTTTGTTCGGGGTAGGCGGTGGCGTGATTATGGTTCCCCTGCAAATTTTGCTGTTAGGAGAAAGCATTAAAACTGCCATTCAAACCAGCTTGGGTGTCATCGTCATCACTGCTATTTCGGCGACGGCGGGACACGCGGCGCGCGGGAATGTTTTGTGGGTTGTGGGGTTGATTCTGGGCGGCGGCGGTTTGTTGGGGGCGCAAATCAGTACGCGGTTTTTGCCGAGATTGCCCGATCGCATTATTAGTTTAGCTTTTCGATCGCTCTTGGCAATTCTATCGATTTATGTTTTCTGGCAAGCTTGGCAAATATTTAGTCATGGTAATGACTGAGGAGTGTTGACTGTTGACTGTTGACTGTTAGTTGTTAGTTGTTATTGGGAATTGAGAATTGGGAATTGAGAATTGGGAATTGAGAATTAGAAATGGGGAATTCGTAGCAAGTAACCAATAACCAATAACCAATAACCAATAACCAATAACCAATAACCAATAACCAATAACCAATAACCAATAACCAATAACCAATAACCAATAACCAATAACCAATAACCAATAACCAATAACCAATAACCAATAACCAATAACCAATAACCAATAACTAATAACTACTGACTACTGACTACTGACTACTGATTACTGACTACTGACTAATGACTAATGACTGCTGACTACTGACTGAGTTTCTTGACGGCGCGAGTCAGACGCTGCAAATAAGGCTTGACAATTTCTTGATTTTGTCGCTGCAACTCGGAAACTTGCTCGTGCAAATGCTTAATCTCGGTTTGCATTGCCCCTGCGTCTATTGTCGGTCGATCGAGCAAATGCTGCAATTGCTTCAGAGAATCTTGGATTTCATTCAATTCTACATCGCTCGATCGCTCCTGCAACTGAGCTGTAATAGTTCTCACCTCAGTTAACTTTTCGTCCATCAATAAAAATCGGACGTTGACATTTTGCCAATCATCCTCTCTGAGGGCGCTATTTTCCAAGATGCGGAGTTTTTCTCGCAAATCCGACAGGATGGTGTAGAGCTCCTGAGAATCAGCAGGTAGCGCCTGCGCTCGTTCCAGGGATGCTACGGCTGCTTGCAAGTCGCTGATAGCACTCGATTCCAAACTGAGGATTTTTTGTTTCAAGTCGGATACTGCCGTGTAAAGTTCTGCTGGTTCTCCAGGTAGCAACTGAACTTGCTGCGATCGACCTGCTGCTGCAGCCTGTACCTCCGCGAGGGCCGAATTTGCCTTTTGTTGCATTTGTTGCTCAAAACGCTGGCGATTGGCTATATTCAGCGATATCGCTGCGGTTAAGGGGGCTGCCGCGTAGAGAATTTGGCCCGACAATCCCGCAGCAATCGTGCCAATCGCTGAACCGGCAATAGAGGCGTATTCTGCCAATTCTAGCCAATCCGGCTGGTTTGGGAAAATTCTAAAAGCTGGGAGTGATGCGTTTTCGATTTTCTGCATAGACTTGTAGTCGTTGTCTGGTAGACGATTCGTTTTCGATACGGACATGATAAAAGCGATCGGCAAATAAATCCGGGCTATTTCTTAAAAATTCGAGACTGTGATATTTTAACTGACCTTCTGCCGATCGCCGCTTTCGGGTAAAATTCAGAATGCGCCGGTGTCTGTCAGGAGTATATAGAAAATGGGTCTCAAGATTATTGAAAGCTACGATAACAGTTTTGTCCTCGAACCGGATGCTAAAGCTCTACTGTTCGGTTTGTTGACTGGTGAAAGCTTTCTCCAACAAATAGCGCTGCAATTACAGTGTTCGCGCCTTGAGTTTGCGGAGTTACTTTTTCAGCCAGTGCCCTACAGCAGCGACACGCCGAAGGGAATGCCTGCGGAATTTGAACAGTATCACCAATCGAGGGATTTTGCGATCGTCAACGTCCCGCCCAATTTCATGTTTCAAGCCAAAATATTTAAACCCAGCCGCCTCTGTGCAGTTTATCGCGTTTTTAAGAGTTAGGTAAAGGTCGGTTAATTTGTGGTTTAATCTAAAATCTAAAATCTAAAATCTAAAATCGGATGACAGAAGACATTCAGCCTCTCGCTAGCTTAGAATTCATTCCATACATTGACTCCGAGGGAAAATTGCCCGATTTTGTCCAGGGAAAAATTGGCGTTTATGCGATTTTTGACAGCGATAAAATTCTGCAATTTGTCGGCTATTCTCGCGATACTTACCTCAGCCTGAAACAGCATTTGGTACGCCAAACCGAATATTGCTACTGGCTGAAAGTCCAAATTATCGATCGACCAAACCGCACTATACTCGAAAACATCCGATCGAGTTGGATTGCTGAAAACGGCTCGCAGCCGGAGGGTAACGGTGCCGGTGCAGCCAAGTGGAACGATCCCATCGACACCAAAACTGTGATGACTGCCCAAGAAGTGGCAAATTATGAAGGTATTGTTGCCGATGAACTTGCCAAAGATAAATTGTTAAAAAATGTAGCGCGCCGGGTGGAAAATGAAATTTTATCGCTGCTCAAAGCTCGCGGTGTAACTGAAGAAATCCGGTTTAATCCCAAGTTGAAAACTAGCGGATTGTTGGATTTAAAATAAGGGCGTTGCTGATTTTGGGTGCGTTGTCATGTTCTGTCTGCGATCGCAACAAAAAAGGTTCGTAGTGAGGAATTGATATCAATTCCGGTTGCATTCATACATGATGTTATACCAATTTCATAAAGTAGCGCTAGATA
>NZ_CAWPRX010000207.1:0-38020 GCF_963890365.1 Tychonema sp. LEGE 07196
GGGGGGGGTTCCAGCAAAGGCGATCGCCCGCACCCAATCCCCGTGCTCTGCTAAAGTACAGATCGATCGACCATTGCGCCAATCCCACAACTGCACAGTCTTATCCCGACTACCACTAGCCAAAAACTCCCCACCAGGACTAAAAGCCACCGCCTCCACCCCACCAGCGTGACCAGTCAAAGCCGACATCGGCCTACCCTTATTCAAATTCCATAACTGCACAGTCTTGTCCCGACTACCACTAGCCAAAACCTGACCGTCGCGACTGAACGCCACAGCATACACCCGATCCTCATGACCGCGCAAAGTGTACCACCACTTACCCTTATTCAAATCCCAAATTTGAATCGTCTTATCCCGACCACCGCTAGCCAAAGTCGTACCATCAGGACTAAACGCCACACAAGTCACCCAGTCAGAATGACCCGTGAGAGTGTACCAGCGCTTACCAGCCTCCAACTTCCAAATCTCAATCGTCTTATCCTCACTCCCGCTAGCTAAAGTCGCCCCATCAGGACTGAAAGCTACCGACGTGACAGCATTAGAATGCCCTACCAGAGTATGAACGCACCTCCAAGTAGGCGCGCGGGCCGGCAAAACCCGCTGCTTCCGGGGCACAGGTATAATCGTGCCTGCAACCGTTGGCGGCACCGTATTCTGCACAGCAGGCGCAGTCTGTGGCACTGGAATTGCTATGGGCGCGGGAGTCGGGGGAACCTGTGGAGGCGACTGCTGCGGCTGCAAATCTTGGAGAATCTCAGCTACAGATTTGTAGCGGCGACTGAGACTCGACTCGATCATTTTATCGAGAATGCGGCTTAATTTCGGAGGGATTTGAACCTTCAAAAAATCTCGCCAAACCCAAACATCCTGATTTATATCGAACAAATCAAAAGGAGATACTTGAGTCAGCAAATAAATGCAAGTAACACCCAAACTGTACAAATCGCTGGCATAAACCGCTTGACCTCTAATTTGTTCCGGCGCGACGAATTCCGGCGAACCGATTACTGTACCGGTTTCTCTCAAACCTTCCACAAGTTTGGCTGCGCCAAAATCAACTAAAACTAATTCCCCGGTTAATGTGGGGTAACTATAATTTATTGGAGTTTGAGAAAGACGGCGGCGGATAATATTGGGCGGTTTAATATCTCGGTGAATGACACTGCGCGAGTGCACGAACTGCAATACTGGTAATAAATCATTCAGCAAACTCAAAATTTGATTGGCGCTGAAAGGCCCATTTCGCAGTAATTCTTGCTGTAAATTCTCACCTTCTATAAATTCCTGCACTAAATACTGATAGCGTTCCTGTTGAAAGTGCGCCAGCAATTCGGGAATTTGTGGGTGTTTCCCCAATTCGTCCAGCCGCACCGCTTCTCGGTTGAATAATTCTGCTGCTTTCTCGCTGTTGCTGGTTCCTTGGGATAGGGGGAAAAACTGTTTGATTGCACAGCGCGGTTTTGAGGGTTTGTCTTGGTCTATTGCTAAAAAAGTGCGGCCGAAACCGCCGCGCCCGAGGGGTTTGATGGCGCGGTAACGCTCTCTGAGTAACAGTTTGGAGCCGCAACTCAGGCAATATTGGGTGCGATCGGCATTTTGCGGGTTTTGACAGGCGGGGTTTAGGCAATAACTCATACCATTTTCGATTTTCGATTTTCGATTTTCGATGGGGGATGGCTGATAACATCAAGGTTTGGATGTTGCCTGAAGTTACATTTTTTTAGAACTGGTACCATAACTCAACCGAGAAGCAATCAGCAGCATATTTCTATGATACTGAGGTACAAGACATCTCGGCTATGGCGTTACAAATTAAAATTAAAGGACTGAAGTCGGAACATCAAACTGGCTCGATCGTTTGGACTTCAGTCCTCAGAATTTAAGCTTTCGCTTTAACATTCAGAGCATATTCTTTAAATCTTTCCAAGTCAGCCTGAATAGTCGATTCAACAACTCGCGCTAGAAATGAATTGTCCATCAATTTTGCCAGCCAACCGGGAACTCCATAGGCGACTGTCAGTTTGACTATGCTGCTGTTTTTGCGATCGTAAAATCGCACCGCACCCCGATTCGGCAAACCGTCTACCGATTCCCACTGAATTATCTGATTCGGCACTAATTTCAGAATCCGAGAAAGCCAGCTAAACTCTAACCCGCCCGTTGCGAGTTTCCAACGAGATAATTCTGGGTTATCTTCAAGAATGCGAACAGAGTCTATCCACTTCATCCAGCGCGGCATTTGCTCTAAATCTGACCAAAGTTCCCACGCTAATTCGATAGGAATTGCCACTTCTACTTGTACGCTATGTTCTAACCAATCAGTCATGGGATTTTAGATTTTAGATTTTAGATTTTAGGTTTTAGATTTCTCGTTACTAGGCTGTGGTAACGCATTTCTAGAGGCTCTGCCTCGCATTTCCTGTCAAAATACTGGAGGCAGAGCCTCCTGATAGGTATTCCCAGGCACAGCCTGGGAACGAGAGAATCGTCAAACAGTTTAACAGTTGTTAGCTAATGACTAATGACTACTGACTAATGACTACTGACTAATGACTACTGACTAATGACTACTGACCGTAAACTTCAAGAATTACCTTAGCGGCTTGATGACCGGAAATTGTTGCACCTTCCATGCTATCAATGTAGTCTTGCTGAGTGTAACTTCCTGCTAAAAAGAAGTTAGGCACAGGAGTTTTTTGAGCGGGGCGGTAAACATCCATTCCCGGTGCTTCGCGATACAAAGATTGAGCCAACTTAACCACGCTGTACCAAGTCATGTTTAATTCCCGTGCTGAGGGAAATAAATCCTGAACTTGCTTGAGTACGTGTTGGGCGATCGCCTCATTGCTTTGTTTGATAAACGGATCGCCCGGTGTCAGCACCAACTGCAACAGAGAACCTTGTCCTTCTTTATAGTAATCCTTGGGACTTGTCAGCGCCAAATCTGCAAAACAAGAAAAATCTGCATCTGCTGAATATAGCAAATTATCAATTCCTACAGCGTGGCTCAACTGTTTGCGCTGCGCTTCATCTTCCAGTTCCGTTACCCAACCGTCGAACCGCAATTGTACTGTAGCAACCGGCACCGCATCCAATTTGTAAATATTGTCAAATTCCGACCATTTGCGCCAAGCTGGCGGCAATATTTTTTGAATCCCCGGCACGTCTAAGGCGAAAACGTAGGCATCGGCGGTGATATTTTCTTCGGTTTCGCCGTTGGCTACTACCAGGCCTGTGACGCGCGTTTCTGCTGCTTCTTGAAACTGAATTTCTCGGACTCTGCGCCTAGTATGAATTTTGGTTCCTTTGCTTTCCAAATATTCCACAATTGGTTTGTGCAAATATTCGCTGGGAGAACCGGCTAGCATCCGCATCATAGAGGCTTCGGTTTTTGTTGCAAAGAATTGGAAGATTGTCAACATACACCGGGCAGAAATATTTTCGGTGTCGATAAAACCTAGGGCGTAGGCGATCGGATTCCACATTCTTTTGAGGGAGTTTTGATTGCCGCCTTGACCGCGAAACCAGTCAGCAAAGCTAATTTTATCCAAATCGCGGATAGTTTTCATTGCTCCGTCAAAGTCGATCAAACCTCGGACGATGGGGCTAGTTCCGAGGGCGATCGCATTTTGAATTTTGTCCTGTACTGATAGTTGGGATGTAGTAAAAAATGCCTTTAAACCGTGCAACGGAGCACCCACGGGAAAGCGAAAATCTAAAGAACCAGTTTCGCCCCCTCGATTGATAAAAGTGTGAACGTGTTCTTTGAGGAGCAAATCGTCAAAAGCTCCTACTTTTTTCATCAGAGCAAATAAGTTATAATAGCAGCCGAAGAAGACGTGCAAACCCATTTCCACATGATTCCCGTCGGGATCTACCCAACTGCCTACTTTGCCGCCGACAAAGGGGCGAGATTCAAAAATTTCTACTTCGTGGCCAGCATCGACTAAATCGACTGCTGCGGTCATTCCAGCCAGTCCCGCACCTGCGATCGCAACCCGCATCTTACAATTCCTTATCCAGTATTTTTACAAATTGTAACAAATTTTAGCTAAAAAGACCGGAATCCCCGATCGCTCGTCGCCTCGATTGGTGTGGGATCGGAGGTGCGGTGACGCGCTTGATTCCACCGACTTACAACCTTACAAGCGCAAGCGTTAAGCAGTGAGAGGGTGGATGACGACATCAAAGCACAATAAGTCTGTTTATTCAACCGATATATCTTGCTCATCGATATATTTTTTCAATTGTTCAACAGTCATGCCACCGTAAGAGGCAATAAAATAGTAGTACGAAAGCTCGATCGACATCAGCAAACAAAAATTAGAAAAAACCTATGCAGCCCATCCGACAAGGCGACGTAATTCTCACCCCCGTACAGCAAATCGCAGGAGAAAAGAAACCTCACCTAACTCTCGCCGAAGGTGAAGTCACGGGACATTCTCACCAGATCATTGAGGGACAAGCTGAACTGTACGAAAAAGACGGTACTCTGTACTTGCGAGTGCTTTCGCCGACAGCATTATTGAGTCACGAAGAACACCATGCGATCGCAATTCCTGAAGGTAATTGGATGGTGCGAATTCAGCGCGAATATGAGCCCCAAGGTTGGCGGTATGTCGCAGACTAATACCATTTTTCTCAAGATGTGCCATCGATCGAGTCTTAGCCCCCCCTTAATAAGGGGGGGTTGGGGGGGTAATATCTAACGCTACTTTATGAAATTGGTATTACAGCATTGGATATCATTTTGTGCGATCGTATTTGTCAAGAACTAGCAGCCACTAAATTAGACACTTGCCAGGAATACATACCATGTTAAAAATCGATTGTGAGGACGATTTCGACGCATTGGAGCGTCCTTTAGCAGTTTTTTTTTGAAAATGAGCTTTCTGAATACGGGATTGCTTTATGCGTTGCGAGTGCCGCCAAATGTGACATCTGCTAAACAGGCAATTCGCTGGGTAAACTGGGGAATAGAGCCTGACTAATTTAACGTGCAAACTTGAAACTCCCCAACCCTGTTTAACAAGTACAATCCTCAACTCACCAAGATCCAAGAAACCGGGTTTTTTACCTAATCTGCGGGCTGCCTGCGAATAATCTCGTAAAAACCCGGTTTCTGGCCACCCGTGCGTAAGTCCTAGTCTGATATTATCCTAATTTACAACAATTTTATGTCTGAAAAACAACCAAATCCCGCAGAATTCAGCAGCTTTACGGACTGGTGCTTGCACAAATACAGCCTTTCAGAAGCAGCAAGATATACAGTTGAGGTGCTGTTAAAAAAAGCTGGCACTTCTGACATTTATGAAGCGAACCAGATACTGTCAAGTAGCAATAAGTTGGCTCTGTACTACAATCAAATATCAGACATCACACCCCTGCAATCTCTGACTAATTTGACTGAGCTGAATCTGGACAACAATCAAATATCAGACATCACACCCCTGCAATCTCTCACGAATTTGACTAAGCTGGCACTGTACAACAATCAAATATCAGACATCACACCCCTGCAATCTCTGACTAATTTGACTTCTCTGCATCTCTCCAAGAATCCAATATCAGACATCACGCCCCTGCAATCTCTCACGAATTTGACTAAGCTGGCACTGTACAACAATCAAATATCAGACATCACACTCCTGCAATCTCTGACTAATTTGGCTTATCTGTATATCTTCAACAATCAAATATCAGACATCACACCCCTGCAATCTCTGACTAATTTGACTTCTCTGAATGTAAATTTTAAACCTGAACATAAGGCTCTAATCGAAGCGTGTCGTCAAAAGTGGGGAACTCTCGTCAACTCTACCGAACCCATCTCTAACCCCAAAGCCGCAGCCGCCGTTAAGTCTGTCTGCGAGATCCTGGGTTTAAAAGCCTCTGAAATAACTTTTTGCAGTAGCCCCAACGGAGGGGTAGCACAAATACCGCTGAAAAGATCCAATGACACTGATTTGATAAAGCGACTAAAAAAACGGGTAGAAGATGCGCTGCACCCCTTTTTCTTGATAACAGAATTGCGGCAAGAACTTTCGGAGTTAAGTATATGGGAGGAACAGCTAGAACAACAATTTAACACAGACTTTGCCAATTATTGGAAATATTCAAAGTCAATATTTACTCCGAAATACTTGGTTGAGGCTCTCGGTGTTGCTGAATTCTGTGTTTCCTTGGGCATTATTATCAAACCAGAAGCACAGAAACTTTTTGAATGCCTGAACCAGCTTTTAGCAGAATGCGGCTGGATTATTTTGTTAGATGATACCTGCATTGTGTGCTCGCGCCCTTGTCAGCTTAGCCTTGACAGCGAATACCGCCTCCATGCAGAAGGGGAACCTGCACTGGAATTTCCCGACGGTTACAAAATCTATTCCTACCACGGTGTAACATTACCTGAAAAATACGGACACATTCACCCCAATCTGTGGCAAGCACAATGGCTTTTAGAAGAAGACAATGCTGAATTAAGACGAGTATTAATTCAGGGAATTGGTTATGCTAGAATTTGCTCGGAACTGCAAGCAACAGAATTAGATTGCTGGAAAGAATACACGCTGCTCAAAATTGATGCTGATATTGATGGCTTCGATCCAAATGATTTCGATGGCGATGATGATGCTCCGAAAAAAGAAGATATTTATCTGTTAAAAATGATTTGTCCGAGCACCGGACACATTCATGCGTTGCGAGTGCCGCCTGATGTGACATCTGCTAAAGAGGCAATTCGCTGGGTAAATTGGGATATTGACTCAGAGGAGTTTTCGGTGCAAACTTGAGTAATACTAATTTAAAAAAGCTACAATCATCAATCTGAGGCCAATTGTTAAAAGCAGAGTCCAGCCGGACACGGCAGTGCCGTTTCCCTACCCGATTATGTTGTTAAAAGCAGAGTCCAGCGCCGGAGACGGCAGTGCCGTTTCCCTACCCGATTATGTTGTTAAAAGCAGAGTCCAGCGCCGGAGAGGGCAGTGCCGTTTCCCTACCCGATTATGTTGTTAAAAGCAGAGTCCAGCGCCGGAGAGGGCAGTGCCGTTTCCCTACCCGATTATGTTGTTAAAAGCAGAGTCCAGCGCCGGAGACGGCAGTGCCGTTTCCCTACTGATAACTGCTAGATTGGCAAAATATTAATCGATAAAACACTAATCAAGATTGGGCCTGTGACACTTAAAAGGGTGGAATGCACCAAGCGTCAATTTAGCAAAAACTGTGGATAACATAGGAAAGAAGCCCACCTTCAGTCAAAGTTGGGCTAAATTCATGCCAGCTTACCGACAGCTAGGCAATCGGGTCTCTTAGCGGGTAGACGTAAAAGTTGAGAAAAAGATCCGAACTTTGTCGAAAAACTTATCCCCAACAATTAAGCTCCAGTTTACCCGTTAGCGAAGCCCTCGAAGAGGATCGCACCAGCGACATCTCACCCGCAGCGATGTTCGCTGAAATTGGGGAAATGCTGGAGCTCTAATTTTCCAGCATTGCCCATTTTAAAGTCCCCATCTCCAAGGGTTTAAGCGTCGTCATCGTGAGCGAAGCGGCGGAACAGGAAGTCTAGGGCGTAGTTCCGCAGGTTGTAGTATTCGGGATCTTCCATCATTTGTACCCGATCGCGCGGACGGGGGAAAGGAATCTCCATAACCTCGCCGATGGTCGCTGACGGGCCGTTAGTCATCATCACGAGTCGATCGGCCAAAAACAGCGCTTCGTCAATATCGTGAGTAATCATCAACACCGTACAGCGGTGATCGTTCCAGATTTTCAGCAACTCTTCCTGCAATTCTTCCTTGGTAATTGCGTCGAGAGCACCGAAAGGTTCGTCTAAAATCAGCACCTGGGGGCGAATTGCCAAAGCGCGGGCGATGGACACCCGTTGTTTCATCCCCCCTGAAATTTGCGGTGGTCTTTTGTCAGCAGCTTCTGTGAGCCCCACCATCGCCAAATGTTCTTTGACGATCGCATTTTTTTCGACCTTCGACTTGTTAGGAAATACAGCGTTAACGGCAATGTAAACATTTTCAAATACAGTCCGCCAAGGCAACAAAGCGTAACCCTGAAACACTACCATGCGATCGGGGCCAGGCTTAACAATCCGTTGCCCGTTAATCGACACGGTGCCCTCGCTGGGATGGCTAAAACCGGACACCATATTTAATAGTGTGGATTTGCCACAGCCAGAGTGTCCGATCAGAGTAATAAACTCTCCCTCAGCTACGGTCAAGTTAACGTTTTCTAATGCCCTGTAACCGTTTGGATATACTTTATGAACATTGTCCATCACCAAAAACGGCTGGCGGCGATCGTGCGGTTGCTGGATTTGGGTTTTGGTGGTCGTCTGGTTTGGAGAAGTATTAATCATGGGTTTTGGAGGTCGTTAGTGGGTGATTAGCGATCGCAAATAATGCAGTTTTGAATGGTGAGCTGCGAGTCGAGACTGTAGATTTGCGAGTTCCCTGTATATTTTGAGTATTGAGTTTAAATTGCCAGACTTTTGCATCAATTATATAATTGTGCTGCTTCACTCAACAATGCAATCAATCGCTGTGATTTCTGATTACTCTTGTCTGACTTCTGAGTTAATAAGTCTTTGACAGGGGCGATCGATAACTAAGCAATTTTTTCACCTTTTGACACCTCAAAACTCGCACAGCACCATTAGAAATTTGGCCGGTGGAAAGCAGTCCACCGGCTGGACAAAAACAGATCCTAAGCAGCTCTGCGGCCAGAATCCAGAATCACTTCAGCCATCGTGTAATCGCGTTTGATCGCGAGATTGTTGAGATAGCCGATCGGATCGTCAGCATTAAACACCGAGCCGTCAAACAAGCGGAGAGAACCCCGAGTGTAAGTAATATCCGACATACCCAATTCTCGGGCTGCGGTGCTGAACGGGCCGACGCGGACTACCCGTTCCAGAATTTCCACCCAGTTGCGGGGGAACACGGTATCGCCCCAGCGCGCCATCTGCACCATGTGCCACAACTGTTCGGTGCGGCTGGGGCGGTTTACTCCGTCTCCGGCGAACAAGTGGTGGGCGTATTCCCGCATGGGAGTATCCAGATTGCAAGCTGCAGATTTCGGATCGCCCATTTGGATGTAACTCTTGTCAGTAGCGACGTACTCGCGTCCCGCCACAATTTCGGAAACTTCTTCAGCGTGGGCCGGATCGCTGCAATAATGACAAGCTTCCAGCAAAGCTTTGACTAGAGCAATATGAGTGTTCGGGTAAGCATTCGCCCACTCTTCTCGAACTCCCAGAATTTTTGCCGGGTGTCCGGGCCACAGTTCCAAATCCGTAGCTACAGTAAAGCCGACTCCTTCCATCGCGGCGCGCAGGTTCCAAGGTTCGCCAACGCAGAAACCGTCAATCGTGCCGCCTTGCAAGTCCACGATCATCTGGGCTGGAGGGATGTTTTTGAGCGAAACATCGCGATCGGGGTCAATGCCGCCGGAAGCCAGCCAGTAGCGCAGCAGCAGGTTGTGCATCGATGAAGGGTGAACGATGCCCATGCGGTGAGTTTGGGCGGGGGTTCTGTGCAGCATTTCTTTGTAATCTGCAAGAGTGTAGATCCCTTGGTCGTAAAAGCGCCTCGCGAGGGTAATTGCGTTGCCGTTGCGGCTCATGGTGAGGGCTGTAACGGTTGGTATTGGCTTTTCTTGGTGGCCTCCCAAGCTCAACCACGCTGCCATCCCAGAGGGCATTTGGGCTGCGTCTAAGTAGCCTGCAGCGATGCCGTCTACGATGCCGCGCCAGCTTGTTTCCCGCACGAGGTGGACTTCATCGAGTCCGTGTTTGGCAAATAAGCCTTTTTCTTTGGCGATGGCTAGGGGAGCGCAGGCGGCGAGGGGGATGAAGCCTAGTTCGAGGTTGACTTTTTCTAGGCCGTGGCGGGCGATCGCGGGTACTTTGCGCGCCCGCAGTTTTTTGACTCGTTTCTGCTGGTTGAGGAAGTAAATCATTTCGCTCCGCAGGGCGTAGTAGCTGGGGTGCGTGACTACTTCCATGCGCTTGCGGGGGCGGGGGATGTCTACTTCGAGGATGCCGCCAATCTTCGATTCAGGGCCGTTGGTGAGCATGACGATGCGATCGCTCAACAGCACTGCTTCGTCAACGTCGTGCGTTACCATCAGGGCGCTGATTTCGTACTCTTGGCAGATTTCCATCAACTTTTCTTGCAAGTTGCCGCGAGTCAAAGCATCCAAAGCGCCGAAGGGTTCGTCCAAGAGTAACAGTTTGGGGCGCAAAGCTAGAGCACGGGCGATCGCCACGCGCTGTTTTTGTCCGCCGGAGAGCAGTGCAGGTTGCTTTTCCGCGTGGGGAGCCAAGCCCACCATATCGATATGTTTTTGAATGATTTCGAGGCGTTCGGCTCTGGGTAAGCCGCTCATCACCGAGTCTACGGCTAGGGTAATGTTTTCTCTGACCGTCCGCCAGGGTAGCAGCGAATAGTTTTGGAATACTACCATGCGATCGGGGCCTGGCTTGGTAATTCTTTGTCCTTCGATCGTCACCAATCCTTCTGTGGGCAGATCCAAACCCGCCACCATATTTAGTAGGGTAGATTTGCCGCAGCCGGAGTGTCCGATTAAGGAGATAAATTCGCCTTTTTTAATTTCTAAGTCGATGCCTTTGAGGGCTATGTACGTGCCGCCGTCTGACAAATTAAATGTTTTTCCGACTTGTTCTACCGCAATCAAAACTGACATGGTTTTCTTGCCTTTTTTGTAAGTTTGTCCTTGATTTTTTGATGATTGATTATTGATTGTTGAATGTTAGCTGTGATGTCGGCTCAAACAACTGCAATAATATTGTTTTGTAGTGAAGGCTTCAGTTCTATTGGTGTCAATGTCAACCGGACAACTTTTGGACATCTCGCTTATGTCGGAGTCTAGATAGCCCTAAATCTCCCCTAAAAAAGGGAGTCGGGGTTGGGAGTATCTCAGTTTTGTAAAAAGCATTTTTTTATTATAGTGCGAGCTTAAAAGCTCGCGTATTTTGGTACTCGCCAGCTCTTAAGCTCGCACTATAAATGCCCAACTGAGATGCTCCCGCAGGGGTTGACTTTGAGAAGACTCCTATCCCCCCTTTTTCGGTTCCCTTCTTAGTGAGGGCTAGGGGGGTTCTCTTTTTCAGGGGTTAGGAGTGGGATAAGCGGCCCTAATTATCAAACAGTAGACCGATACTAAGTTTGAGCTTGTTTTTGACAACAATGATGCAATTTCTCACTGTTTATGAGGACTAAAGTTATCACTACAAACACGATCGCAGTTATGTTACCGTACTTGATATTAGCTGTTAAGTGCTAGCTGCCAACCATCAACTATCAACCATCCACTGTTAACTGTTAACTGTTAGTTATTTGCCTTCAGAGGGAGCAATTTTGTGTTGCAACCAAGCCATCATGCGATCGAGGAACAAACCAACAGCCCCAATGTAGAACACCGCTAACAAAATTTCGCTGATGTAGTTTTGCTGGTAAGCGTTCCAAATAAAGAAGCCGATACCAACAATCCCCGACATCACAATTTCCGCTGCAATAATCGCCAGCCAAGCCAGCCCGATCGCAATTCTCAATCCGGTGAAGATGTAGGGAAGCGCCGACGGAAACAAAATATTGAAATAATATTCTTTCCGAGTCAGTTGCAGCACTTTCGCTACGTTGTTGTAATCGTCGGGAATTTGGCGGACACCTTCGGCGGTGTTGATCAAAATCGGCCAAACTGCGGTGATAAAAATCACGAACAAAGCAGCAGGTTCGTTTTGTTGCAGTGCAGCCAGGGCGATCGGCACCCAAGCCAGAGGCGCAACCATCCGCAAAAACTGAAAAATCGGGTCTAAAGCCTTGTTCAGCAACGGATTTGTACCTACCAAAACACCCCCCGCAATTCCTACAGCAGCGGCGAGAGTGTAGCCTTTTGCTACCCGTTCCAAACTAGCCAAAGTTTGCCAAAACAAGCCGATTCCATAGGTTTTGGAATTCATGAAAGGATACAGCAACAATACCCGCGTCCGTTCGTCAGTCCAAACGCTCGTAGGGCCCGGCAGTTTGATCAGTCCCGTACTCGACAGGAATTGCCAAACTGCCAGAAATCCCAAAATCCCTAAAATTGGCGGCACAATATTTGATGAATTCTTCTTCCAAAACTCGCCAAAAGCTCCTTGTGCAGCGCCTCGATCCCTTCGATTTGTACTTACAGCCATCCTATTAATCTCCTGTGTTTGCGCTATTTTTTATGACCGTAATTTTTTGAGGCTAAATTACGGTCAGCTTTGACCCATTAAACTTTTTTAATCGCCAAACTCTTGAGGTAATCTTCTGGCTTTTCCGGGTTAAATTCTTTGCCATCAAAGAATTTTTCAATACCGCGAGACGTACTTTTGGGAATGTCAGCATCAGCAACTCCGGCCAATTTTGCTGCGGCTTTCCACAAATCTTCGCGGTTGACTTTATCGATCATCTTTTTATCCGCCAAGGTTTTGGTTGGCAGGAAGCCCCAGCGCACGCTTTCGGTTAAAAACCACAAATCGTGACTCTTATAAGGATAGGAAACGTTGCCGAGGCCGTCTTTCCAGTACAGCGGGCTCATTTTGAAATCGTCGATCTCTGGTTGACCGTCACCCATCATGTACTTGCCCTGATAGGGAGGTGTCAAAACTGCCGGAGGTACGTCAAAGTAGTTTCTGCCAGAAGTAATGGCAACTAATTCGGCGCGATTTTCTGGTTTGTCGCACCACTGCTGGGCTTCGATCAGTCCTGCTAGCATGGCTTCGGTGGCTTTGGGGTGTTTGTCTACCCAGTCGCTCCGCATAGCTAGATACTCTTCGGGGTGATCTTTCCAGATTTGGGCTGTGAGGGCGGACATGAAGCCGATGTCCTCTTGGACGATCCGCAGGGGCCAGGGGTCGCCGGTACTGAAACCGTCCATGCTGCCAGTTTTCATGTTGGCTACGGTTTGGGCTGAGGGTACTGTTAGCAATTCGGCTTCTGTGTCGGGATCGATGCCGTTAGCTGCTAGCCAGTAGCGAATCCAAAAGTCTTGGTTGACTTTGGGGAAGGTGTAGGCTGCTTTGAAGGGTGTGCCTGCTTTTTTGAGGCCTTTCATGTAGTCTTGGGCCGCTTGGTCTAGTTTGAGCCCGATGCCTTTGCCTTTGTGTTTTCCGGCGATCGCAATTCCATTTCCTTGAGTGTTCAACTGGGCTAGAACATACATCGGAATTTTGACGCTACCTTTGGTAATCAGACCTTCACTAATTTGATAAGGCATGGGCATTTGCCACTGGCCTCCATCAATACCGCCACCTGCAGATCCAATTTCTAAGTTGTCTCTAGCCGAACCCCAGTTGGCTTGTTTGGCGACTTCCACTTCGGTCATGCCATACTTGGCAAAAAAACCTTTTTCTTTGGCAATAATTAACGCTGCTGCTTCGACGATCGGGATATATCCCAAGATAACCTTTGTGCTTTCGATGCCCTCTACTCTTTTCTCGTTGGCCACAGCAACTGCTGATGTGGGCGCTGGGGATGTCCCGCCTGTAGTAGCCCCACCACCGCCGGCACCTGCTGTACTACCTGGTTCTGGGGGAGTACAAGCTTTGAGGAGTATTGTACTGACTGCGGATGCACCTGCGGTAACGATAAATTTACGCCGAGAAAATTGCTCTGAAAATTTTGTCATAGCCTAGCTTCGTTCCTATTCATAAATCTTCTGTAACGACATCACTGAAGTTTATCAAAGCGCTTTTTTGTTGTTTGCTAAAGGTCTATTAGCCTTTCTCTAAAAGATGAGGTACGAGTTTTGCCATGAAATGCTTTACACTGTAAGGGTTGCAGCATACCTCGGCATACCTCATGTGAGAGCTTGAAAGGCTATATTAGCGAACTATTTTGAGCGCAGGGAAAGCAGGAGGGGTAGAAAGATTTATTGTTAGCATAAGTCTTTCAAATATCCCTGCTGATTTTACACTTTTGATTAACTCAATATTGCGATGGACCAAGTTGTGCGAACTCGCTTTAAGCGAACTCCACATTTTTTGGTATTAGTTATTCAGTTTACCGTACTGTTGCTGCGATCATAAAACAAATATTAAATTTAAATGATAAGTAAATATTTAACTAGCCTGGTGTCAATAAGCAAGGGTTTTTAGCCCCTATTCGAGCTCACAATATTTATTTTTATCGTTAAGTGCCTGTCTGCAAGGTTTTGGGCAGCATACACTGTGGGAAAATTCAAGCTCATTGTCAATAAGCTACAAGCTCTGTCCCTAGAATTGATTAGTATTACTTAACAATCTTCTAATTTAATAAAAAATTACGAGTAAGTGTATTAAAATATACATTAATAATTGCAGTTGTCTAAGTGTATGAGCTCTTGTCCGATCGATTGCCATAACAAAAACCGATCTGTGTGGAATGCGAGTTCCCAAACGATCGAACAAACTCGCATTCCGCACGCGCGATCCAATGGCGCGATCGGTCAATCGAGCGGACACTATATAGGTAAGGAATGAAAATTTAATAACTTAAGCGATTGCCCGTTACTTTCGCTCTGCGTGGTAATGCAGATAGGCGAGGAAGAGCCTCCTTCGATTTTTGTTACGGTAATCGACAGGACATGATATAGCGGTTCTCTAAAAAGTGAGGATAGCCCGGCGCGGGCCACGGCGGCCTATGCCGGATAGTACCTCATCTTTTTGAGAAAGGCTATATCAAACCTTCAAACCTTAATTTTTCACCGTTAAACGCTGCGATCTAATATTTTCGCAAAAACACCCGATTTCAGCCTCCCAGACTATATTTGAATGGGTTTTGGCTTCCATCTATTTTACAAGAGATATGTCTGTTTTGGGCGATGGATTTGGGACTTTTTTTGCGGTGCTAATTTTTTTGGGAGTTTTTAGAAGTGGTAAAAAAAGTTACTCGAATGCTTGACAGATGGCAAATTTTAAGGAAGCATCTCTTTTTTGCAAAAAGCATTTTTTTTACAGTGCGAGTGGGGGCGATCGCACTATTAAAAGTGTTGTTTATTTTCCAGTTTCCCGGCAATTTTCCCAATTGGCGACTGCGCCGCGGACGATCGATCGCACAGCGTGTTAAAACCTAGTTAAGCAACAAAATTTTGAATTCATGGAAATATTGTTGACACTGCTACTGGGTTCGGTGCTGTTTGTCTGGGGAATGCGCTTTGGAAAGCTGTTAGTTCGATCGGGAGTGACGGCTAACGATTTGTTTAAGGGCCACAATTCTCTCGCCCTGCTGTTTTTAGGTTTTTATGTTGGCTTGCTGCTGTTGGCTCTAAATCTGCCGCAAATGCCTGCTTTGCCGATCGAGTGGCGCGTGCACGGGATGCAGGTTACTTGGACTTTGCTCAGGGTGATGTTGATGGGAGTCTGCGGTATTGGGTTTAGCATAAGTTGGCTGACGGGGCGATCGCAAGTAATAGCAGTAATTTTAATTGGCTTGTTGGGATTGGGCGGATTTACCAGCGCTGAGGCTTATTTTCTCGCACCAATTTATGACGATCTAATTGACAATTTGCAACCAAACGGTGTATTTCGGCAAACTTCTAACAGCAGTTGTGCGCCGGCGGCGCTAGCAACTGTGTTGAGACGTTGGGGAATGGATGCGACGGAATCTAGCGTGGCGCGTTTGGCGGGTACGAGTCGTTTGGGCACTTCGATGCCGCAGTTGATTGTCGCAGCGAGGGCTTTGGGTGTAAATGCGATCGAACTAGCGCCCACTTGGGAGCAAATCCAGCAAATCAATCGCCCCGGAGTGCTAGCAGTTTGGCTGTTTGATGGAGGTCGAAAACTGCCGCACGCGGTGGCTTTGCTAGGAATGAATGACAGTGTAGCAGCGATTGGAGACCCTTCGAGAGGCAAGATTTTCTATTTAGATAAAGCAACTTTTGCTTATGTCTGGCGGGAGGAGTACGTGCCGATTTTTCGGTCTGCAGATATCTTGTTAAGTGACAAGCAAGCTGCAGGTTATTTAAGTAAATTAGGATATAATAGCGGTAATTTAAAAGCAGACATTGAGCGCTTTCAAACCGATAAAAAATTGAAAATTACTGGTAAGTTAGATAGGATGGCTGAATTGATGTTGAGCGGTGCTTTTTTGGAGGGCGTGCCGAGATTGGATGGGAAATAATTAGATTATAGGAATTAATGAACCGCAGAGAACGCAGAGAGCGCAGAGAGATATATAGACAGTTTCTTGGGTAAATTAGATTCGATTAATCAGTTGACAAATATTGGCGCAAAGCTGCAATGACTTCCTCGGCTGACTGCGATTGAAATTTGCCCGCGCGGAAATCTGCTCAGGTTTGTTGGGCATTTGTAGCTATTTCTGCACGGCGACTTTCGCGGTGCCAATTTTGGAGAATTTTAATCAACATTTCCTGCTGTTCGTAGGTTAGATTCAAAGCATTTAGAACTAAGGTGTGCAATAGGCAGGCTGCGATAGTTCATGGAATGAAAATTCTTCTTGCGCCTCTGTAATTGCCAGTATAAATGGCAATCTCAACAATACCCTCGACACAGCGTTCTCGATAACTTGAGTCATTTAAAACTCGATCGGCATTACCAATTGTCACAACTGGTAATGAGTCTGGAGTGTTTTCTTCGCGCATGACTTGCTCCAACGAGTCTTCATCTTTCATGCTTCGATTAGCTGTGAGTAAAATCATTTGATTTTCCTGAGCGATTCTCCAAACAACTCGATCGCTACTATCAATTGACAATCCCACCTCCTCAAACATGACGAAGCGAATTTGCACAAAATCAAGCCAACCTTGGCTAGCAATACTGCCAAGAAGAACTCGCGCGTGTCCCTTAAAATTGTGATCTATTAAAAAAATCATGAGTGAAGTTGGTGACGCGCCTTCGAGGCTTGAAGCTTTTCCCAAGCAGCTTCCAACCCCGGTGGTGGTGGCAGGGTAGCAATGCGGGCAACACGATCGCGATTTTGTTCTTCGTAATATTGCCGAAGTTCCTCAGTCTCCTTAAGAACAACTTGGTATTCTGCGTCAACTTCTGCCCGATGTGTATCTATGTAGGAGAGGGCTGCATTAATTTGATCCTCTGTCAAATCAAACAGGGAACGAATGAACTTAGGCGGATACTGGGCGATTACATAGTCCATCACGTCGTACAGAGTGATGCGCGTACCTGCGATCGTCAACCCACGCTCTGTACGGATAACCGACGGCTCATTAGATACTAAACTCATACTCATAGCCTGTTGCTAACTTATCTTTATTCTAGCTCAAACTGAGTAGATTTAACCACATTCATGCCCGCCGCAGCAAATCTTTGAAAAGCCGCTTCTGCTGCTTCAGTAAAATCAACCACACCCGGAACAACCACCGGCGAAGTGCAATCTTCCAGCAAATAAACCTTCTTTGCCAACTCCGAATCTCGCGCCAAAATTTCCGCCAGCAAATCATCAATCGTCCAAGCAACGCAGTGACTTTTTGCTTGTCCCGCAATAATTACCGCATCAAAACCGAGCAACTTATCGATAAATTTAGCATTTTTTTTGGCAATAGAAACCCCATCCGGCCCGTCTAAAACTTCCGGCCGCAAAACTGAATAATTTTCTGTTAACGGATTCCCGCCTTTAATTTCAAAAAGTGCTTGACTTTCGCGGGCGATGCTGTGAAAAAATATAGCTTCTTCCACGGCAGAAACCAAGGCGTGTCCGATGCCGCCTAACATTGAATGATAGGGCCAAATTGTCAAGGGAAATTTGCCGTCATCGCTGAGTTTCTGCACGTAGTGGAGAGCGTGTTTTTCCAGGGCGGAAAAATTGCCACCGCTGATGCTGTTGGCGACGGCTGGATTAACTTTCCAAATACCTTTTTGCACATCTTCCAAAGTAATCAATGTGGCGGCTGGTTGCGGGTGTTCGCCTGCTGCATTTATCCAAAAAATTGGATGAAAAATTTGCATCGCAGTGTGGGTGTCCATTGTCGGCGCAATGGTTGTAATTCTATCTAAATTGCGGTAAATGAACTCGCACAAGCGCAGGTTGTCGTCTACTGCACCGCTACCGGAACGCCCGCCGACAAATAGTTCAAAATCCGGCAAACAAAAAGTATTTTGGGCATCGATTATCAACAAACAAATGCGGTTTGTGTCCCTGGCGGCGGGCGGGATTTCGTGCTTTTTCGCCCAGTTTTTCGCTTGAAAAGCCCGTTCGTGATAGGGAACGCGCCAAACTTCGCCTACTTTTTTTGCCTCGAAATATTCAGGAATTGGGAGTTGCTTTTTTGCTATCATAGCCTGTCTATGTTAGAGTGAGTTGTAACAATAAGTTAAACCTGGAAATATTCAATAATTAAATAGCCTTTCATTCTCTGATATCTTTCTCAGCGCCCTCTGCGTCCTCTGCGGTTCAAAAAAAATGCTCTATACTCTCATATAATACAAATAACTATTTACGGGTGAATTATGCCGCCAGAACTAAATCACAATTATTCGCCTAAAAAAAACAATCAAAAATTCTGGTTTTGGTCGATCGCCCTTTTTATCCCCCTCTTAATTGTAGCAACTAAATCTCCCTACGTTCAACAACTTTTAACAACTGTTTTAAGCCAAATCCAGGATTTAGGCATTTGGGGCCCAGTCGCTTTCATCGCTACCTACAACTTAGCTACTATACTGTTTGTACCTGGTTCCGCCCTCACCCTCGGAGGCGGGGTGCTGTTTGGCCTGTGGTGGGGCTCCATCTACGTGTTTGTCGCAGCAACTTTAGGGGCTACCTTTGCTTTTGCGATCGGGCGATACCTGTCGCGCGATCGCGTGGTAAAATACATGGAAGCTCACCCGAAGTTCAAAGCCCTCGATCGCGCCGTTGCTAAATCAGGATTTAAAATAGTCTTTTTAACCCGTCTTTGTCCTTTATTTCCCTTCAATTTATTGAATTACGCCTTGGGAGTTACCCAAGTTTCTTTAAAAGATTACGTGTTAGGTTCCTTCGGGATGATTCCGGGAACTTTGATGTACGTTTACTCTGGTTCATTGATAGGAGATATTGCTGCAATTGGTATGGGAACTGAACCGACAAGTCCCCAAACAGAAGCTGTAAAATGGTCTATAAATTTGATCGGTTTTACGGCTGCTGTCGTAGTAACTTTATATATAACCAAGATTGCTCGCAAGGCTTTGGATGAAACTATTTAATTAGGAGAATTTGCTCGTGTCGCAGTCAAAAGTCGATCGCGTAACCGTCCCCCCGATGGACGAATACAACCAAAAATTAGTCTCCTATTTGCATCCGTCAGATTGGGTGAATCCCCAGCCAGCTAGCAGTTACAATTTAGTAGTAATTGGCGCGGGGCCCGCCGGATTAATTGTGGCTGCGGGGGCGGCTGGTTTGGGTGCCAAAGTTGCATTAATTGAAAAACATTTGATGGGTGGCGATTGTTTGAATGTCGGTTGCGTACCTTCAAAAAGTTTAATTAGATCCTCGCGCACTGTCGGCGATATCTGGAATGCGAGCGAGTTTGGTGTTAATGTTTCTAACAATCCCGAAGTGGATTTTCCTGCTGTCATGGAACGGATGCGCCGGATCAGATCGGGAATCAGCGATGTGGATTCTGTTGAACGCTACCAGCACAAATTAGGAGTCGATGTTTTCTTAGGTTCCGGTAGTTTCACTAGCAATTCTACCATAGAAGTTGCTGGTCAAACTCTGCGGTTTAAAAAAGCAGTAATTGCCACAGGTGCAAGGGCGCGACAACCCCAAATCCCCGGCTTGCAGGAAGCTGGATATCTGACAAATGAAACTGTATTTAACCTCACAGAAAGGCCTCAGCGTTTGGCTGTAATTGGCGCTGGGGCGATCGGCTGCGAATTGGCTCAAGCCTTTCAGCGACTGGGTTCGGAAGTAGTGTTGCTGCACAAAAATGCTCATATTTTAGATAAGGAAGATGCGGATGCTGCAACAATTGTGCAGCAGGCTTTTCTGCGCGAAGGAATTCAATTAATACTTGAATCTCAAATAGAGCGGGTTGAGCAAACAAATGCAGGCAAAGTAGTTTATTATCAAACTCAAGGGAAGAAAGCATCGGTAATAGTAGATGAAATTATTGTGAGTGTGGGGCGATCGCCCAACGTGGAAGGATTGAATTTGGAGGCGATCGGCGTTGAATACGATACACAAATCGGCGTATTTGTCAATGACAATTTGCAAACTACTAATCCCCGCATTTATGCCGCTGGGGACATTTGCATGAAATATAAATTTACTCACGCCGCTGATTTTGCCGCGAGAATGGTGATTCAAAACACTCTGTTTTTCGGGCGCAAAAAGCTCAGTGCTTTGACGATACCTTGGTGTACTTATACAGATCCGGAAATTGCGCGCGTCGGAATGGGCGATCGCGAAATTCAAGCCCAAGGAATTGATGTCGATACATTTTTGATTCCTTTCGATAAAGTCGATCGGGCAATTATTGACGGCGAAGAAGAAGGATTTGTGAAAATAAACGTCAAGAAAGGCAGCGACAAAATATTAGGTGCAACGATTGTCGCGCGACACGCCGGCGAGATGATTAATACAATTACTTTAGCAATGGTTAACAATATTGGTTTGGGGAAAATTGCTAGCGTAATTCACCCGTATCCGACACAAGCGGAAGCTATTCGCAAAGCCGGAGATGCTTACAATCGCACTCGTTTGACTCCGTTTGTGAAAAATTTGTTCAATAAATGGTTGGCTTGGACGCGATAGATAAATAATTGTGGAACAGGCATCTTAGGAATGAGAATTAAATAACTTACAATTTGATATTTCTTGTGGGATGGGCGTTCCGCCCGTCATTTCTGGACGGGCGGGACACCCATCCCACAAACTTGTGTAAAATATTTAATTTGCGATCCTTTCCTGTTCATTATCGGCTTTTATGGGCGGTGTCGAAGCCCACCACAAAATAAAATTCACTCTCTGTGGAACAGGCATCTTGCCTGTTCGCGATCTAGTTGCCATAAAATGTGTGTTTTTATGCTTCTGTTTCTGTTTCTGTTTCAAATCCAACACCTTCATACAAAAGTGCGATCGGCAAATCAAACTCAATGCTTGATAAAGTGATAATCTCCCCAGCAGTGTAAGAATAGTACAGCCACATTCTCCCATCTCCCCGACAGTAACGCTCAACAAAAATCTTTTGTGAATCAATCAAGATATACTCTTGCAAAGTCGGAATTTTCAGGTAACAAGTGAATTTTTCATCCCGATCTTTAGCACTTGTACTGGGTGAAAGAACTTCCACAATAATTTTAGGATTCTGAATGAAATTGCGCGAATTAATGTCTTCTGGATCGCAACTGACTATCACATCAGGGTAGTAGTAACGGCTTTGAAAACTGACTTGCAATTTCACATCTGACACGTTCATCCGACAGCCTCTGGAACGCAGATGCGGGCGCAATGCAGTGTAAAAGTTAAGTGCCAGATCGTTATGAGGAATTGTACTGCCTGTCATGGCAAAAACTTCGCCGTTGACATATTCGTGGCGAATCTCTTGTTGAGCTTCCCATTCGAGATATTCCTCAACCGTCATTTTTGGGGGTTCTTGGGGAATGGATATCATAACAAATTTTTTTGTGATGTTACTTTGATTGTAGCATTAGGGGTTGGGCGATCGCCCAAACAAACCCTACGTCAAAAATCCCCTTCATCAACTTGAAAAACAGTCAATCCTAACGACCGCCACATATCAACAACTTGCTGGCGATCGTCCAGCACAAACTTAACATTATATTTCCCTGCAATATGCTGTCTGTAAAACTCCTCTTTAATCAGCGCATCCTTCCGCATATCTCCAGTTTTCCGCATATAAAGACTGTGATAATTCACCTCATACTGCTGCAACCATTGTTCAGTTTGAGGCTGACAGTCATCGGTTCTGCCCGATACTACAATGATATTGGCACTGGATTGCCACTTGCGGACGGTATCTAAAACTGGCTGATTCGGTAAATCGCGATCGCACTTTGAAGCATCAAAAGGATTTCTACCGTTCAGAAGTGCCAGCGTACCGTCCATATCCACAAGAATTGCATCCGGCAAATCCGGGTTATATTCCGGCGGCGCAACGGGAACCCGCACATACTTATTGTACATCTTCAAAATCACATCTTTCCCCACCGAATTAAGTCTTTTCAAATCCCGTTTAATACACTCCTCCACCGGAACTTGCAGGAAAGAATCATTAACTTCAACGATAGCTTTACCCTTAACCAACTCCTTGATCTGCTCGATGTGAGGCCCAAAATTAGTATCGTCAACAATCACGTGCTTGCCGCTTTCCAAAGCCATCAAAATAACCGTGTCTCTCAACTGCACAATAAATTTTTCATTGGCAGGCGACCAATGGGAAGCATGAGCCATTTCTCTCAACAAATCTTTATTTGTCCGCACCCATCTTGCAGGTTCAGACAACAGCAATTCCCTGGCAAATTGAGATTTTCCCGAAGCAGGTAAACCGACAAGTACAACAACTCTTTTCATGGTAATGCGTAATGGGTAATTGGTAATTTGTTAGAAATGACTGTTAACAACTGACAACTGGCAACTAATACCAAGTTCAAAAAATAATGCAACAGTATTCTTGTCCCCCCCCTTGCTAAGGGGGGGCTAGGGGGGGTCGGAGAGTATTGCATGATTTTAGAGAAATGGTATAACTACTGACATCTTCTTCACAATCCTAGATGGATGTAATCTAAACCCAATAACTCCTCTATTTTATGGATCGTAACATCGCGGAGAGCTTCTTTGACTCCGGTAACTCTGCGGTTTCGCAAAGAAAACAAAATCCCCGAATAGGGCAAATGTTTCACAGCAAAAGCAAAATCTTTCTGCACTTCAATCTGTTCGTGCTGTCGGTAAACTTCCTCGATTTCTTGAACTAACAATTCATATTTACTCTTAACTTTTTGATACAATTGAGTCCACTCAGGAAAATAAGCTAAAAACTCTTCTCCTTCATTCGTCAAAACAATTTCGATCATCCGCCTTGTCGAAAATCCTTCGCGGAGATGGGAAATCGCGACATATTGCGGAGACTTAACCTTAACTCGGTTGAAGTTAGCATCACAAATAATATACCCTTCCGAATCCATCGGATCTAAATGTTGAGATGCTTCGATAACTTCTTTCCAGCTAGTCAAAGGATAGGATTTGACTACTTTCCAGGCATATTTGTTTGCCCAAAAAAGGGGATCTGTTTCTCGCAAGGTTTCAGTATTGCGAACCCCGTGCAGCACGATATCATTGTATTTTTGCTGAACTACTATTCTATTATAAGGTGTCATCAACTCAAAGATAAAACACTCATCCCTTGCTTCCGGTAATTCATATCCCAATTCTTTCCAGACTTTCCAAAAAAGTTCGGCAAAGCTAAATCCAAAACCGTTAACTTCGCCGGCTGCGTCTGGAGTACCGCTAGATTGCACTCTCCATTCTCCCTGATAGAAATACATTACAATCAGAGAACCGTCTAATTTTTCGTAAACTTTGGCGCTACTCCAATCAATTGCTGCGGCGTGACCTTCCCCGTAATTAAAAAATTTGTCGTAGGGATAAGAAACTATTTCCCAATCTTGAGATGAATCTAAAATAATGCCTCGACACTGCTGGACTATTTTTTCGCCCAGGGGGGATTCTATCTGCGAGTATTTCAGACAGACTAAATCGGGATATTGGCGGTGGCGGGTCACTTTGATATGATAAGTTTCGCACAAAGTTTCTAATCCGTGCTGGCGTAAATACTCTTGCAGTTCCACGTTCGACTCCTAAGTTTGTCGCTTGCTCTATTTTATCGACAACTGTATATTTTGGCGAATTTGTAAACAAAAATTAAACTATTTTTTCTGGAATCCATCTGATGATTTTTGTATTGTGGAGTATCGTTGTAAATAGGTGAATGCAGTTAGGGACAAAAAGGGAATGTTTCAACATCTAGGACAAAAACAGTGAACAATAAATTATTACTTTTGGCGACTTCTGCGTGCGTGTTGACCGCTTTAGTACCTGTATCGCGAGTGTTGGGTGCGGGCGAATTGTCGCAGCGGTTGCCGGAAACCCAATCTGTGGCTGTAGCGGGTACTGCTGTCCCGGTAAGTCAAATCTTGGCAAAATTAAAAGGCAAAACACAAGTGCCGATTTTTATTCCCACTCGGCTTATTGTTGCGCGGAAGCTTTACTATTACAGCCAAGCGCAACCGAATAGCTATGCTATTTCAATAGATTATACAGCAAATTGCCGGGGTGCGGGAGCTTGCAATTTTGGGGAAATTCGAGCTCAAAAAGGCGGTAAATTTTCTACGAAAGTAGAAGGGGTAACTAAGAGTTTTAAAAAGGTTCAACTTGCCGGCGGAATGAAAGGAGTTTTTCACAGCGGTTGCGGTGCTTACTGCACGGCATCTATTCAGTGGAAAAAACAGGGGTTTATGTATACCATATCAATTAAAAACGGAGGTGAATCGGATTTAATTTTAACAGCTAATTCTGCTATTTTAGCGAAAAAACGTTAATTTTTGCAGTCTTGGATACAGAAAATAACTATGTAGGGTGCGTCGTTTGGGCGTATCTTACTGTTATTGTATGATATGGCAGTTAAAGTGAAAAATGAGGTATTGATATCAAGTCATTTCGATTGATGACGATAAAATTTTGTTCATTATGCGGACTTTAGTCTGCGCTACGAACCTTTTTTCTGGTGGCAATCTACCGGACAGGATATGAGCGGTCAATCCTTCAATTTCTCAATCCTTCAATCTAAAAGTTGTAGGGCGAAATCGAAGTATCTAAAATTTAAAATAGATTGACTTCTCACCTGTTTAAGAAAGGCTATAAATGTTAACCGACAGTAAGCCGCAGCCGAATGTAATATGGTTTGTTATGCTTGTCTACTTGGAGGGAAATTATGATGAGGGGAAGATGGCTATTTGGGGCGATTGTTGTTGGTGTGGTTACTGCTTTGACGATCCTCTTCGATGGCTTCGCTAACGCAGTTTTGATACCATACTCAGCCCTAGCAAGGACAGAAACGCCAATAACAGAAATTCGCTGGTTTAATTATACTTCTGAAGATGGCTGGCAATCCGCACAATTTATTGTGCCCGATCGCAATACTACACAATCTGCCGGCAGCTCCAAGTTGCGGTTGTACGATGTTCATATTGCCAAGATGTTTGAGATTTCGCGTTTTTTGTGCGATCGCGATCGCACTAGGGCCGGTTACAATTGGTCTTACGGAGCCGCAAATGGCAACATTGACATGGGAAACTTCAAAATTAGCTGCAATCTCGCCCGTACCACAGCCACAACTTACGGGTTAGGGAAACCAGAAATTACAGTAATTCGCCGCAATTTCGACCTTCCAGGCGGCCAGCCATCTGTTGCTGTAGAAAAATATTCTATTCCTACTCTGAACGTTGAGAAAACCAGAGTTGTACAATGGAGAAACTTTGTCCAAAAATTTCCCCCAATTCCCAACAATTCAGGTACAAATCAAGCTAATACTCGTTTTCCAGTAAGTAACATTTCTCAGCAAATCAAAGGCAAAACACGAGTACCTGTTTTTCTACCGAGCATACTTCCTTTATCTGACACTCAGCAACTTGATTTTGACGTGCAAGCTGGCTCCCACGGTTATATTGTTGAAATGTATTTAGGCAAAGACTGCCGCGCCGGAGCTTGTGCTTTTGGCACAATCACAGCTAAAAAAAATGAACCGTTTTCGCCTCCTTCACAATTGCCTAAAGATACTTATAGAAGCATTGAATTAGCAGGCGGAATGAGGGGAATTTATTTCCAGACTTGTGGTAATTACTGCATTTCTTATGTGGAGTGGCAAAGGCTGGGTGTGCTTTATCGAGTAAGTCTCAAAAATGGAAGGCAGTCAGAAGTTGTTCGGATAGCAAATTCTGCACTTCAAGCAGGACAACGTTAAATTTTGCGGGTAAATGGAAAAGGTACGCGCGCGTTTTCCGCATCCTAGGGAATCGATATTTTCATTACTCATAAACTTTATTCTGGACAAACTGAATGGTTGCGGTCAAACCAAATGATGTAGTAAACAGACTGAACGCGAAACCCAAATATCCGTTTTTTTTCATCAATTCGCATTTCTGATAATCTCTCATCTTCAGGAATATTGTCAGGCAAAGTCGGATGAATGTTAATCAACTTATAACCCGTTCCCACTGATTCACCTCGTTTTTTTGAGCCGTGACCTTTGATTTGACCCCAAGTATATTTCTCAATTTTCTTGAGTCATTCAATTAGGTCATTGATTTCTGATGATGTCCAGTCAGATAGAAGCCAACGATTTTTATCTGCATAAGTGAATCTGAAGCTAGGATGCTCGTCATCTCTACTGCTTGGTCGATTTAACTGAGTTGCTTGCTCTGGAATTCTTCTTTGTTGCTTGTTTTGAGGTGGCTTTGGTATTTGACTTTTTTTACCCACTTACGCCTCCACCAAAGGTGCATAGCAGGATTTCATATCCTCGTGGGAAATGATTTTAGTTGATTTTTCCGCAGGTTCTAATCCCTGGCGGGCGTTGAGCCAAGGTGTCTCAGATTGTGTCAATTCTGCCAAATGTTTAGCACTTAATTCTCCATAAGCATTCCAAACTTCTTCGAGTACCTCAATCTCATCTTCTTCAAATTCTACCTCAAAATTATCAGGAGCGGGAATATCGGTATATTTGTAAGCTTTGTACTCATCCCAAACATGGCGGACAATGGGGCCGGAAACCCAAGCTTCAATATCTTGAAAAAATAGCTGCTGACCTCTAAAGACTAAACTCCAAGCTTGTGCGTAATAAACGAGTTTTTGCAGTTTGAGAGGAGAAATAGTATCGCCTGCTTCTCGATCGACACGACATAAAAAGTAACGAGCTACATCCAGAGCGCTTTTCATAGTTTTAGGATTTTAGTAATTTGACAAATTGACTTTTTATGGTAAACTGTTCGGTGGCTTGAGAAGTTCGATCGCCCTTTCCCCCTTATTCCCACATTTTTCTCCTCAAATCCTGCAACCTGGGAGCAAACTCTTCAGCTAAACCAGCTTGGGCCCGATCGACCCTAGGCAAATCATACACCGTCGGCTGCCTTTCGCTCTCCAGGTCGATCGGCTCAGTTTTATCCCCCTAATTGTGCCAACCAGCAATTAAAGTCACCACCTGCGGTACGCTAGATCAGGTGAATATATTGGCTGATTTCAAGCTATCCTCCAATCGATATTATGTCCCCAACCACATCTGCCCCCTCCCGAACCGTCCGCATCGGTTCCCGCAAAAGCCAACTCGCTCTAGTGCAAACCCACTGGGTGCAGGAACAGCTACAGAAACACTTCCCGGAACACACTTTTGAAGTCCACACCATGTCCACCCAAGGGGACATAATTCTGGATGTCGCCCTCGCTAAAATCGGCGACAAAGGACTTTTCACCAAAGAATTAGAAACGGGGATGATTAACAATGAAACGGACTTTGCCGTTCATTCCCTCAAAGATTTACCTACCAATTTGCCCGAAGGTTTAATTTTAGGATGCGTCACCGAACGGGAAAATCCCGCTGACGCCTTGGTAGTTCACTCCAAGCACAAAGACAAGCAACTAGATACCCTCCCCGCAGGTTCCGTAATCGGCACTTCTTCCCTGCGGAGGCTGGCTCAACTGCGGCACCATTTCCCTCATTTTGAATTTAAAGATATTCGCGGCAATCTCAATACTCGACTCGCTAAATTAGATGATGGCGGTTACGACGCCATTATTCTAGCAGTTGCAGGATTGGAAAGATTGGGAATGGGCGATCGCATCCACCAAATTATCCCTGCTGAAATCTCCCTTCACGCCGTCGGCCAAGGTGCCTTGGGCATCGAATGCCGCGCTGGAGATACAGAAATCATGGCAGTGATCAAAGCTCTCGAACATACGGAAACCGCCCAAAGATGTTATGCCGAACGCGCATTTCTGCGGGAATTAGAAGGCGGCTGTCAAGTACCAATCGGCGTTAATACCAAAATAGAAAACGGTCAATTAACCTTAACCGGAATGGTATCGAGTCTCGACGGCCAGCGCTTCGTCAAAGATACTGTTTCCGGCGCTGCCGAGACTGCTGAAATGCTGGGAATTGACCTCGCTCATCGCCTGCGCAAACAGGGAGCCAGCGAAATTTTGGAGGAAATTTTTATCAAAGTTCAACGCGGTTCCTAAACCAAGTCAGCATTTATTTGTCAAGGCGTTCAAACGCGAAATATCGCCTTTTATTGAAAAAAAAATAACTGGCGGTTCGCTTTGACAAAAACGAGTGAATTAGCAGTATGTTTCTAGGTGTTGGATGGGAATTTTAGAGAAAATTGCGGATGATTTCACAAATATCTGACTAATAGAGGGCTGCTGTTGAGAAAACAGGTTTATGGATGAATGCCGGGGTGCAAAGCCTAGGATTTTTCGGAAAAACCGGGTTTCTTGGGTCTTAGTCTGATTCTTGTCAACATACCAATCCAAAATCTACAATCAAACATCCAAAATAAATCAGCAATCTATTTTAGGGAAAGGCAAAAACATGAGCGCTAGAGCAACTCAATTAAAGCTGGAAGTGAAAAAAGTTCAGGAACTTTATCGCAAAATGCAGGCAGACCAAAAAGCTTTGCAGCAGCAATTGAAAGAGTTCAAAACTCAAGCAGGAAGTTTCTCGGATGTCGTCGAACAAATCTTGCCGTCGATAGTTTCAGTTTACGTGATGGATTGGGATACAGAACAAGAAATTTCTTCGGGAAGCGGCTTTTTTGTATCGCCAGACATAATTGTCACTAACTATCACGTTATCGAAGATATTGCGGATGAAGATTACTTCTATGAAGAAGATGAAATTGAACAGGTTTTAGTAGAAACTAATGACGGAAAGTTGAGATTGGCGGAGGTGGTGTTTACTGGTAATGCTGAAGAAGATTTAGCATTACTTTTGATTAGCGATTTTACCTTCGATCCGGAAACAGGCGAACAAGTGGAATCTCCCCAAGAACACCCTCCTTTAGAGTTATATTTTGATGTGAAAGTGGGCGATCCGGTAATTGCGGTGGGTAATCCTTTGGGACAGTTTGCTGCAACTTTAACTCAAGGTATTATTACTGCAATTCGCGAACCTGACGAGTCTGAGGAAGGGGACGAAGAGGATCGGGTTGCTGAGGTGAGGGTGTTGCAAACTGATGCGGCGATTAATCCGGGAAATTCCGGCGGGCCGCTGATTAATATGGCCGGTCAAGTGGTTGGGGTGAATGTGTGGGGATTGGAGGATGCTGATAGTATTAATTTGGCGATCGCCTCGATCGCTTTGGATGACTTTTTAGCTGGATTTGAGGAAACTTTTGAGGAAGATTCTCAAAATTAGTCGGGAATTGTTCCTAATCTGTCAAGAGGGCGATCGCACTTTCTATGAGAGGGGATGGAAAAGGTGATCGCTATTTCCTTAACTCAATTGGCGTAAGTCCCACGCTGTAATTGTACTCAATTCAGCGTTGGGATATAAGCCAAGCAAGGTATATGAAAAAGAGCGACAATTTACTGTTTCTCTAGCAAAAAAACTTGTAAGATATAAGTGGTTGCGACCCACCCACTCGACTGCAAACAACAGGTCACAGTAGCAGTAGTATGCTTACCAAGGATAACTGCGAGAGAAAGGGGGAAAAAACAGACCGCTGGTTGGCAAGGTAACGCCCTACCGTAAAATATAAACCATGTTTGTTGTACGAAAACAGTTTTTGGTCTTGGGAAACAGGACTTCTGCGTGGGTTCCCTACGAAGGGATAAAGGCTGCAAAGCTAGAGATGCAGTGTCAGACTCGGATCGTCTTCAGTGACGAATCTCAGTAATGAGATACCCAACAGAGCAACGGCAGATGATACACGAAGCCTACACGCTCACCGAAGGTCAGTGCTAGGTATTTCACTCTAGACTAACTATTCCAAGGAACACACAAAAATAATGCGAATTTTATTTGTATCCGCCGAAGCAGCACCCCTCGCAAAAGTAGGTGGCATGGGGGATGTCGTCGGCGCTTTGCCTAAATTTCTGCGGCGCATGGGACACGATGTCCGCATCTTCATGCCCTACTACGGCTTCGTTCCCGACAAAATGGACGTTCCCAAAAAACCTGTTTGGAATGGGGCGGCGATGTTCCAAAATTTTTCAGTCTTTGAAAGTGTTTTGGCGGGAACCGATGTACCTTTATACTTATTGCAACATCCATCTTTCTTGCCGCGCCGCGTTTACGGCGGTTTAGATGAAGATTGGAGGTTCACTTTTTTTGCTAATGCTGCCGCTGAATTTGCCTGGAATTACTGGAAACCCCAAATTATCCACTGTCACGACTGGCACACGGGGATGATACCTGTTTGGATGAACCCTGACCCTGATATCAGCACAGTTTTTACTATTCACAATTTAGCTTATCAAGGGCCGTGGCGCTGGCGTTTGGAACAGATGACTTGGTGTCCTTGGTATATGCAAGGTCACAATACAATGGCTGCGGCAGTACAGTTTGCCGATCGCGTAAATACAGTTTCGCCAACCTACGCCGAGCAAATCAAAACCCCAGCTTACGGCGAAACTTTGGAAGGTTTGCTGTCTTACATCGGCGGCAAAGTTTCGGGAATTTTGAACGGAATTGATACAGAATCTTACAACCCAGCAACTGACAAGTACCTCCATCAACAATTCAGTGTTGATACGCTAGAAAAGCGCCCAGCTAACAAAATTGCGCTGCAAGAAGAAGTCGGTTTGGAAGTGAATAAAGGTGCCTTTTTAATGGGCATGGTGACGCGGCTGGTAGAACAGAAGGGATTGGATTTGATCATTCAAATGCTCGATCGCTTCATGGCCTATACCGACGCTCAGTTTATTGTACTCGGAACGGGCGATCGCTACTACGAAACCCAACTGTGGCAAATGACAGCCCGCTATCCCGGTCGGATGTCCACCCAATTACTCTACAACGACGCTCTCTCCCGGCGCATTTACGCAGGCTGCGACACCTTCCTGATGCCCAGCCGTTTCGAGCCCTGCGGCATCAGCCAAATGCTCGCCCTCCGCTACGGCTGCGTCCCAATGGTGCGCCGCACCGGCGGTTTAGTCGATACCGTTTCCCACAACGACCCAATTAATGATACCGGTACAGGTTACTGCTTCGATCGCTACGAACCCCTCGACTTGTTCACCTGCATGATCCGAACATGGGAAGGTTTCCGCTACAAAGATAAGTGGAAAGAACTGCAACAACGCGGCATGAGAGAAGATTTTGGCTGGGATATTTCTGCCAAGAAATATGTCAATTTGTACAGCGATATTTTGGGGATATCGCCCGAAGAAAATGCACCGGAACCAGAACCCGAATTGAGCGGTGGTAAGGGTTAATTGGTAATGGGTAAGTTAACAGTTGACAGTTGACAGTTGACAGTTAGCTGTTGACTGTTGGCTGTTGGCTGTTGGCTGTTGTTATTTGTTATTTGTTATTTGTTATTTGTTATTTGTTAGTTGTTAGTTTTTTGTTCCAATGCCCGATGCCCTGTTTGGCCGATGCCCAATTAATCAACAAACAAATCGAGAGGTAAATGGCCGTAAGTCCCGCTAACTTCATCTTCCGAAGAAAATTGACACGACACCAAAACGCCCCGGTAAGTTCCGGTATAACCGTCAACATAATAGGAACCCTTCAAAGTATTGAACTTAATATAAACCGAACCAGTAAATGTAGAACCAGCATTTGGATCTAAAACAGCTTGATATCCCAAAGCTTTCAAATAAGTTTCTAAAGCTAAAAAACCCTCAGCCGTCGAATCCGCGCAAACTCCCAGCATTTGGTAATCCGACAAACTTGCTACCAGCAAAATCGCTTGACGCAGCGCTTGTTTTTCCAGCGGCGACGCTACAGATTGCATATCCAGACAAGTAAAATCCTTGAGGGTTTGCTGTGCTGCTTCAACAGTTAGGGTAGTCGGGTTTTGAGTAGACATGAATTGTTATGAATCTTTCCAAAATTACGATCGACACTCGGGCACTCGTCAACGGATTTCTGCCATTGCAACCCTCGATAGACGGCGGTAACACTCGCGCCAGCCCCGATTATAGCCTAATTGTGGATATCGAAATCATTTTGGGCGATCGACCTACTGCCTCGCACACTATACCTATATTCCCAAAAAATATCACAAAAATGTCAACTTAGCTGAATTTGCCTCTATTAAGAGTATAGACAAAAAGCACACAAATTAGTAAATACATTATGAAGTTCGAGCAATTATCGAAAGACCTAAAACTTGTGAGAAAATTTATGTTTCGGCTGCTAAAGAAAGCCAAACCCCTCTATTTATTCCTAATATTTGGCATCTGTATAGGTATTTCTGGCTGGACAGTAGAATCTAATTTCATCAAAATCCCTTTAATCGGCTTTCACGACATTGTAGACACTCGCAATCCCGCCCAAGTCCCACCAAAGCGCCTTGCTTTTTCCATAGACTACACCAAACAAGATTTTTCAGTATTTTTAGAATATATAATGAAAGAAAACTATTGGTTATTATC
Organism: Tychonema sp. LEGE 07196; assembly: GCF_963890365.1. Lineage (NCBI taxonomy): Bacteria > Bacillati > Cyanobacteriota > Cyanophyceae > Oscillatoriales > Microcoleaceae > Tychonema > Tychonema sp. LEGE 07196. Next base: position 32,601 of record NZ_CAWPRX010000207.1, read on the forward strand.
ATCTCAAGACCTGTACATATACTTTATCAAAAAGTCCCAGCCAATACCAGCTCAAAGATTGGGTCAAAAACCGATTATGATCTCCTTTGATGACGGGTATAAAGGCGTTCATGTAAATGCACTTCCAGTCTTAGAAAAACTTTCAGGAATCCACAAGAAAAAAGGCAAATTTGTGTTATTTGTCAATCCTCAGTTTTTAGGTGTGGATATGGGAAAAAAATTTATATCCCACGCTAGTTGCCATGATTTAAGAGACGGATATAAAAAAGGTTTTTATGATGTTCAATCTCACGGCTTTTCTCACAAAAACTTAACTCAGATTAGCGGAAAGGAATTAGAATTTGAAATTGCCCAATCTAAGTCTGAATTGATAAAATGTATGGGAGATATGGACAAAAATAAGATTATTGGCGCTCACATAGCTTATCCCTACGGCGCATCAAACAGACAAGTGGAAAAGATTTTGCCTAAATATCATTTAACTGGTTTTTTGTACAATGACAATTTCTTCAGAGCAAACAGACTTAAAAATAACTACCGTATTTCTCGCATCACTGTGGATAAATATATGTCGCCTCAAGGTTTAATTCAGGTTGCTAAAAAAGCTTCTACTCTCCGAAAGAAAGAGTAGCTTTAGGTAGCATTTTATTGTTGTTTATTTCCTTAATTTTGCTCGTTTATCCGCAGGTTGGGGAGGCGCGCCCCATTGTGTGATCGTGCAAAAAAGCTAGTAGTTGTTACTGATATTTGCACGTTTAGATCGGTCCGCGTTTTTTCAGCTTTGCTAGCGCATCTTCTGCCGCATTTTTCTCAGCATCTTTCTTGCTTTTGCCTTTCCCTTCTCCATAGCATTTCTCTGCAACATAAACCTTAGCGAGAAATTTGGGCTGGTGGGGTGTACCTCCTTCTTGGACTGTGACGTATTTAGGCGGAGTCGCTTCACCGTTGGCTTGTACCCACTCCTGAAAGCGGTTTTTCGAGTCTACAGTCGATCGCGTTTCCACCACATTATCGGGTACAGAATCAAACATTTGCCACACAAAGTTGCGAACTTTGTCCATATCTTGCGTGTCGAGATAGTACGCGCCAACAAATGCTTCAAAGGTGCTGCTGAGTAAATTTGGATTGGTAATCCCACCTTCTCGATAAGCTCCTTTTCCGAGCCGCATTTTTAAGTCTAAACTGATTTCAGTAGCAAATCTGGCTAATTGTTTTTCATCTACCAATGCAGAACGCCGGCGAGTCATTTGATCTTCTCCCATTTCAGGGTGGCGCTGATAAAGATATTCGCCGCTGAGAAAAGTCAGCAAAGCATCGCCGAGAAATTCTAAGCGTTCGTTGTCTTCTTCGCGGAATGTGGGATTTTCGTTAACGTAGGAACGGTGGGTTAGGGCTTGGCGCAAGAGTTTTTCATTCTGGAATTGGGGAATGGTTATTTCGATTTCTTTTGTTTGGTTAGTTAATAGCATGGGAGTTTGATAATTCTTATTGATTTTGGAGTTTCGTGTTGTTATGTTGGCGGACATGAAAGAGCCGCAGATGGCGGTTGAATTGGAAAATCTAGTTTATCAAATAAACTGAATTTTTGCTATCTGCGGCGAGGTTTATTGTAACAGATATTTCGCATTTTTGGCGTTATTCCGCCCGGAGTTTAAACCCTTGGCTAATAGCTGAAGTCCTCGACCGAGGACTGAAGATTATATTTTTTGAGTTTTCTTCAGTCGGTTTCAACCGACTTTCGCTATTAGCCAGGAAATCAATTCCCTGGCGGACTGTGTTACTTCAAGCAGGTAATTGCTCTGCTTGTATTGACAAGTGTTTGGGATTTTTTAGTTGCGATTTCAATCCTGCACAGAAATTAGGTAATTCGTCTACATCATGAAAGTTATTCTCACCAACAAGGTTAATCAATTGTTTTCTAGCACTTTGACGTCGTGCAAACACGATAACTGTTTTACCCAAAGCTTTCAAAATAGCGATTAAACCTGCAAAGTCCCGATCTCCTGAAACTAGGATAATTATTGCAGGAGAAGGTTTAACTGCAAATAGTTGAGTACAGTCAAACACTAATTGCTTATCTGCACTGTTTTTGTCTCTGTCGGGGACATCAATGCCTTCAAAACCAAGCTTTTGGAGCCGATTCTTGTTATCAACTTGATTTTTGTGCTGCGAGTTATAGTAAAATTTTTGGCATTCTAAACGCCCTTGTGATTTGGCAAAAGCGACCAAAAATTCAGCTTCCTTTTGCTTTAAGTGGACGTTCTGACCATCCCAAAGCATCGCAACTCCCTGAGACTGGCTTTTTTGTTTACCTGTGGTTCGATGATTGTCCGCCATTGTATCATTTCCTAAAATTAGGTGGACTGGACAGCCTCGACATATCACGCATTTAGTATTAATGGAGTGTTGTCTGTGGATTTACTCAAAAATGAAGATTTCGGCACAGGACAATCTGTTACCATAAAATACTGTTATTTTGTAGAAGTTTGATTAGCGTCTTAGCTACAGGGTTTATAGAACTGTAACGAGCTTAGTAGCAGCCCGTTGAAGGGAAATCTAACTCTATAATGTTTCGATTTTTTAAGCTTGTTTTAACTTATTAAAACGACATTAGACTTACTTTCCGCTCAACCGGGTGCTAGAAGCTGGTTACAGTTCTATAAACCCTGTAGCTAAGACGACTCAATCAACATTCTTTGACTGTGAATGGGATATTTAGTTTGAGCTGTGCTTTTAGCCTAACGTTCTAATTATTGGATGTCAAGTATTAATTAAAAATTGTTTTTTTGACATTCTTATATAAGGATGTCACCAAGATTTTCACCCACCTGATACCGCCAGTTACGCACCCTCAGAAACCGGGTTTCTACCAGTTTTTGGCGGCGAGTCACGAGAAATATCGGCAGAAACCCGGTTTCTCGCCCCCCATGTACGATCGCCCTTTGAGATTTTCGCCCACCCGATACCGCCTGTTACGCACCCTCAGAAACCCGGTTTCTCGCCTCCCATGTGCGATCGCCCACAAACCCCTCTCCCCGTGGGCCCATCCCACTTATCGCCAACATTTGAAAACTAAATGTAAAAATATGTTGCAATGTTTCTACTGTTGTGTTAAGTTTAGTTACATAAGGTTGAAATTAAACGAGGTATCCGATCGTGCAAAACAAAGACGCAAAAGTAGGCTTCACAGAGTTTGCTGAAACTTGGAACGGTCGTTTGGCAATGCTAGGTTTTGTGATCGGCTTAGCTACCGAACTCCTCACCGGTCAAGGCATTCTCTCTCAAATCGGTTTGATGTAATCAGCTTAACTCCATACAAGAGCTGTAATTTGTGGCGATCGACCCCCTTTACAAGTAAGTGCGATCGCCCCCCGCTAATAAGTCCCCTTCATTGATAATGAAGGGGATTTTGCATTTTTTATTAAAAATTAAAACCGATGGTACTATCAAATTTTTTTTCGTCTGAATATTTATCGTCAGTCAAACTCCAGCTTTCCTAAGCAATTCCTACCGAACCCAACATCCTCGATTTACGAGTCAAAGCAGGAAGCTTCACTAAACCGTCCCGTTGGCGAGACCGCAGACTGTTATTTAAAATCATCTCCGACAGATCCGGCATTTCTTGCCTGCAGTGGGAGCAGAACCAGTAAATGCGATTGTGGCTAGCGTGGCGGAGGAGTGTAGAAGAACAACAAGGGCAACTATTCATGATATTTTAAACCTTATTTAAGATGTGGAGCGATCGGCAATTCATTGCAGAGATTGATTAATGCAGGCGGATATTAACTTCAGACAAAACAAAAAATATTTTTTCACTCACAACTTTGAGTGTCTCGTAAGTACCACTTTTGAAGACTCAGCAGTAACACTACAATTAGAAGCTGAACCATCCAAGGCGCGACACAAAAACCCCAAAGAAAACAACCTAGTCCGGCCACAGCCACAAGCACAAAAATATCTTGAGAGGTTTGCCAGTAAATCCAGACGGCTGCCAGAGAAACTATCAGTAGTAAAATGTAAGCTGAGGGCATAGTCGTCTTCTCCAAAGGTGTCTGCCAACAGTCAGGAGCGATCCCCGACCATGTAATAAAACTAAAACTAAAAACTGAAGAACTTATGAAGATGAGCAACTTGTTACAAAAAGCAAAATACTCCTGCCAATTATTATTATTCCGATCGCTCAGCAGGAGTAATTGTTTTAAAGGCTACAGAATTCAATAGGGGCGATCGATCTATGCTTCCTCTGCTTCCTCCCAGCCCAAAGCTTGAGCCACCATAGTAGCCAAAAACATCGGTTCAAAAGGCTTAGCAATCACACTGACAACGCCCAAATCTGCGAACATTCGCCGATCGCTCGCGAGAGCCTTAGCCGTCAATAAAATTACCGGAATGTGCCGCGTAGCATCATTAGCTTGTAACTGTTTAAAAGTAGTAGGCCCGTCTTGATCCGGCATCATCACGTCCAAGAGAATAGCATCAGGCTGTTCTGCAAGAGCCTTAGCCACGCCCTCGCGGCCAGAACTCGCCGTCAGGACTTCCCAGCCGCCTACTACCTCAAGACTCACTTGAGCCACTTCCCGAATATCTTCCGCATCGTCAATTACCAAGATGCGTTTGGCATTCAAAATTAACATTTTTTTTAACAATCAGAACTTATTCTCAGATTAAAGGCGAAATGTGAATGTTTGGTAAAGCAAAGTGTTTTGCCAAATCGAACTTTACACTAAATTTTTAAAACAGTAAAATTTTTCCACCCTAAAAATCGGCTTTTTGACCTCAAATCCCGATTTTAGCCCGTTCCTGCCCAATACTTATCGGAAAAATGACAATCTTGGACGCACTGCAATTACCAAATAAACCTGGTTTTTTTTATATAACTTTGCCGGCCTTAGCTGTAATATCGTATCCGGTCAATTGACAGCACTAAGATTGTTTCGTAGTAAGGACTTTAGTCCGAAAAAGCTGCGGACTATAGTTCACACTACGAACGCTGCTGCAAGTAAATCTAAAATCAAAAACTTGTACGCTCGCGACTTGTCCGCTGGCGTAGCCTAAGCAAGCCGAAGTATCTAAAATCTAAAATCGAATACCTTCTGCCTTCCCTTAACTTTGCCGTTTATAAAAACCTAGGTAAACCTGGGTAAGCTCTGCGGTATAAGCTTTAAACGTTCTTTCTTAGCGCTTTACGCTTCCCCAATGTCGAGGTTGACCAAGAAACTCCAGTTAAAAACGCTATAATAATCACAACGACGTGATATTTTAGCGGAACGTTTGATCTTTTTATTTAGTTGGTTCCACTCGCTCTCCTCGTGCTTTTCCGAGTTCACCTCAGAATAGGCGGTTAAGGAGCGAGGTATTTTTTCACCTAATTTCATAGCCCTGCGAGCAATTACCAGTGCGGCTGATTCGTCGCTGGCTAA
>NZ_CAWPRX010000208.1:0-37903 GCF_963890365.1 Tychonema sp. LEGE 07196
CCCCACCCCCCCGCGATTTCGGGGGGGCTAAGACTTCATCCATAGCACATATGAAAGAAAAATGGTATAAGTCATTGGTCATTGGTCATTGGTCATCAGTCATCAGTCATCAGTCATTAGTAGGGGCGGATTTAGCTAATGATCTATGATACAAATGACTGAAAAATGGGCTAAACCAGCCCTCTTACTCTTGCTTGTTATAGGTAAATTCTCGGATATATTGACGCTATTATTTAAATTTATTGCCAGAGTTTTGTTACTTGTGATGCTGTTTCGCAGCCAATTTCAATTATTTTAAACGCCAGGGATTGTTAAGTTGATTTGGTAAAAATATTTTAGCAGTGCGATCGACTATTCGAGTCAAGAGCGATCGCGTCACGTTCTTTGCGTACTGAGGGCGATAGGGATAGGTGCAGTGCATGACTTTAATCGGTTTGTCGATCGCATAAGCATCTTTCCACTTATCCAAATAGTTGTAAACAGGCGACAATGTTTTCATTTTCGGTTGGACAAATTCCACAGCCGCCGCAAAAGCACCTTGGTCTTTCAATAATAGCACATTTTGGTTGGCTACTACTATCTCGAAATATTTATTAAAACTTTGGAAAAACTCGCAATTTTTACTGCTTTTCGTAAAAGCGATAAACCCGCCGTTGTATTGAATACTATTTTGATTTAGCGGCAATCCGACAGACTGCAAAGTTGACAGAATATCCTGCTTAACTCTTAATAAATTTGCCGCTTTAGCAATTGCTGGCTGCACATCTTCTGTTACCAACAAATCCACTTCATCAAGATAGTCGAAAACTTCATCTATTGGCGACAACAAACAAATATCGCAGTCCATATAAATAGTTTTGTCAAACGAAGATTCTCGGTATAAAGCCAGTTTAGCTTGGCGCGAGGCTAAAACCGGATTTTCGTGAGATGGTGCAGGTTTCAAGATGACTTTTCCAAATCCCTGAAGTAAAGGATATAAAATTTGGGGCACTCTATCTATTAAAATAATAATTGGTTCCTGGTGAAATTTCCTGACTGAAGCCAAAAAATGAATGCAATCTTGGAATGAGTAAAGACCTGTTAAAATAGTGATAAATCCCTTGGTTTCTACTTTCATTAAAAAATTAACCACTTGAGTTTTGCTGTTCGTTTTGTGGACTTTAGCGTTCAGGTTTTGAGGCGGACTAAATTCCTCACTACCAACCTGGCTTTTTAAGTAAAAATTAAGGCATCTAATTTGTCAAGAATTTCCGCATCTTGTTTGATGTCGAATTTGCGCGCAAAGTGAAAGTTGCCGTTAGTAATTGTCGCATAATCTTGCACTGTCAGTGTTCTTGGTGAACCTGCTATTGCATTTGTATAATCAATATAGCGTTTGTCGTCATTCACGAGATTTAAAGTTTTATTATTGACTAAGATAGTCTGGATGAAAGACTCTTCTGGGACTACTGTTTTTTGATAATAATCCACAAAATCCGGGCGATTATTAACAAAATCTTTGATATATGCAGCGCACTTTCTAGAGAGAGTGTACCACGCCCAGCCACCGTAGCAAATAAACCGATCGCTAAATAAGGTCGATCGGCGCGGTATCCCCACCAGCGGGCCGTAACTCAGGTAAAATTGCAGCGGAGTCAATTTTCGCACCGCCGACAACTGCTGAAACTCTTTCAAAAAATTGTAACTCCAGCGGCCGGGAATTCGCCAGTAACGGCAATAATACCGTTTGAATCCTTTCTGTTTGTCCCAAGGTATTCCCTCAGCCAAAACATCCCAATACCGAATAAAACCATCCGAGTTAGTTTTTGCAAGAAAATCTTCAGTTTTTGACAGCGGTTGAGTGGGATAATCTTGGCCTGTTAAATTAATCAGCCAGTCAAAATCAGAATTATTGGCAAACAACCAGTCAATCGCATTTAAATAGGGTTGAACTTGACAAGAAAAATCGGCGCGGATTAAATATTTTTGATTCGTCAACAAATGAATGTCTGACATTTCCTGCAGGGGAGTCAAGTCTAAATCGCATCTGTTAAAGTTGTGGTTGATGAGGATTTGAGAATTAGGACTAGATTTTTTTATAGTGCGAACCAGGCGATAAATTTGTTGGGGATTTTGATGAGTTTGGATGAAATAGCAAATTTTCACGGCTATTTTTCAGATACCAATTGCTTTAAGCGGTTTTGTAGGCGGTTTGCTTTCATAATTAGATGGCGGCGGGCTAAAAATATTTGCTGCTGCCAAATAGATGCGGTACACCAACGATAATAAGCAGGAACGGCTACGTTTGTCAAAAAATTGCGCCACTGCGAAATAATCTGGGCATTTGCCGTTTCCTGGGCTCTGATTCTACCATTTTCGATCGTGGCCGCGCGCAAATTACGATCGCCCCGCAGCATTTCAACAGCAGCAATCGCTTCCTCCGGCGAAGCTACTTCTATGTAATCAAGTTCGCTTTTGCGTTCCCTGCGGTATGCAGATTCGCGGCCGAGAACCGCCGGAATGCCCGCGTGCCAAGCGTTAATCAATTTTGAAGGAGGTTTCGAGTCAAAAGTGAGTTCGCCCTCAAAACTGCGAACAGCCACAATCACATCAACTTTACTGTAATCGTGCCAGCGATCGCACCCCACGACTTGCCAATCTAAACCCAAATCGCGGAGTTTTTCGCCCCAGGACGGTGCTTGCAATTCCGGTGCTAGACTGTCTAAAACGCCGAAAAAGGCTGCATTTTTAAATATTTCGCCCCGGCCTGCATCGCGGGGAATTAACCCTGGTTGCAGCCAAAATTTGAGCGGGTGACACTGCCATAACAAGGGCGATCGACTAAATAGCGGATCGCGATCGTTCTGCACTACTTGCAACTGAGCGTAAGGGTGAGGTTCTCTATCCACTTTAATACAAACAACCAGCAACTTCGGCAGCGGTTGTAAATTATCGGATAAAAAATCTCGATGGGACAGCACGATGCCTTCATCCGGCATAAAATCTATTAATTGACATGGCAACCCGTCCGCTTTCAAATAAAGATAAGTTTGCAGAGTCCAATCATACTTTCCCCGGCCGTACCTGCTACCCCAAGAACTCATCCACTGCCAGTATTCTTGAGGAATTTCTGGCATTTTTCCTACAGGCCACTGGCTTTTAGGAATGTAAAAATAAATCGGCGGCAAACTCTCATTCATTTTTTCATCCAGCCTGCTATTGGTCAAGTATCCATCGACTCATTTTCTATTTTAATACGCTTGGGTTAAAACTGCTTATACCTTCCAAAGATTCCTCGGCTACGCCCTACTATCTCGATGGCTTGGGGACTAGGAGGTATGGAGGAAATCTTCAACTATAACAAATCTTAAGTAAACTGTATTAGGGAAAAATGCAGCTTTTTGGTACAGACTATTTAGATGAATCAAATTATCTTCAAAAAACATCGCACTGTTACCAAAGAAGCTGACGTTTTCAGCGAATCTTGCGTGAAGACGCATCTTTTTGTTAAAAAATTCAGTTTTTGACTGCCCGCTAGGACGGTTGAAAAATATCGCACATTCCACGCTATAGTAAAATATAACTATCCCCAAATCGCTACCACGGCGTACTTTCACCCCAAAATCTATCGAACAATGGCAGATACAAGTATTGTTGAAAAAATCAAAAAGCTGTTAGCCCTCGCCACCTCATCCAATGAAAATGAATCGACGGCGGCGGCCGAAAAAGCTTCGGTTTTACTGGCGCAGTACAATCTGGGCCTCGCTGATTTAGGCCCGAATCACCAAGAAGAGATTGATGAAACCGGAGTTGAAACCACCTCGAAATTTGTGACTTGGAAAATGATGCTGCTGTCGGGAATTGCTGAAGCTAACGGTTGTACTGGTATGCGGAACACTTATACTGGTAATATGTTTTTGGTGGGAAGCTCTACAAATCTGATTGTTTGCAAGCACCTTTACGAGTATTTGAGTTCTGCGATCGAGAAACGGGCGAAATACCGCAAGGGAAGCGGCCGGGGATTGGCGTATTTGAATGCTTTTCGGGTGGGATGCGCCACAAGGCTGAGACAGCGATTGCTGGAACAAAAGCGGGAGATGGAGGAGTCTGGGATTCCGGGAGAGGGAAATGCGGCGGCGACTCCTGCGATTGTAGTGCGATCGATGTTTGAGAAGAATCAACAGGCGATCGCCGATTATTTAAAAGGCAGAGGGGTTAAAGTTAAAACGAGAACAGATTCTCAAGTCAGCAGCGAGGCTGGCTTTAATTCTGGCTATGAAGTGGGCGACAAAATTAGTTTGCAAAAGCAAGTGCAGCCGCCAGAGGATATGAAACAACTTAATGAGTGTGTTTGAGTTCTCGATAGTAGTTGTACAATTAAAAGTGCCATGTCAGACCGAGATATCACTAAGATCGTAACGATTGAACCGGGTAAGCGTGGTGGCAAACCTTGTATTCGATGCATGAGAATTACAGTCTATGATGTGTTGAAATATCTCGCTTCTGGGATGACTTATCAAGAAATTCTCGATGATTTTCCCTATCCCACCCAACAGGATATTTTAGCTTGTTTGAGTTTCGCGGCTAACATCGCCCTCAATCAAGCAATTCCGCCTCTTCAAAAATCAGTCGAGTCGTCAACTCCAAACCAGGCAATAACTCATCCGCGATCGCCATTCTCTCCATATAAACTTAACTATAACCATCAGGGAATTGGTTCCGATACCTACCATGACTCCCAACCCTCTCGCTAATTAATTCAAATATCAATTATACAAAATTTTCCAACTTTCCTAGAAGCGCGATCGCCCCTATTCGCTTCACCCCTCTACCTCTGCGAGCTCTGCGCCCTCTGCGGTTAAATCTAAAAAATCCATCTCCCCGCTAACTATCGCGGGCCGGCGATCGTCCAGCCCGCCCCAAACCCTTCACTTCACCCAAGCCCGATGACCCATCAACGCCGCAAACGGCCGCACTCCCCGCAACTGATTTGACAGCGGCAAATGACCCCTAGGCGCGCTCAAATCCCAAATAAACTCCTGGGGGTAGCGCGTCCAATTATTCCCCTTCTTCCAGCCAATTAGCGGCCACAATTTATCCCAATTCTTGCCCGAACTCATCCAAATTTCGCGCTGCACCGAAAAGCCAAATTTACCTTCGGAATGAACTTTCCACAGCACATTCATTGTTTGCAAATCCGCCACCGGCAAACTCTCAACTTGCGTAAAATACAGCCACTTTCTTTGCAAAGCTGTTTCGCCCGCCAATTCACAAAGCTTCTCTAATGTCAAGCGATCGGCTTCTTGAAATTCCTGTAGCGCCAATAATTGTTGCAGCGGAGTGTAATCAATGTTAGAGTCCGATCGCAGCGGCACAACTCCAGTCGGAAAATTTGCCTGCAAAAACTCCGTAGCTCTCACAGAATCAGCACTGTAAAGAATTTGGTAAGCCTTACCCATTACCGCCGTCGGTTCCTCCGACTTGCGTTCTAATAAAAATTCCATCAATACGTCCCAACCCGCATCTGCTATGTGTTGTTGCAGCAGTTGCAGTTGAGCTTTTTCCGAACCCGACCTCAACTGAGAGCGTAGTTCGGCTGTATCGGCCGCCGAGTCTAAAGGAGAAGTAGAAATCGAGTCAGTCATGGGAAACTATCAGCTATCAGCTATCAGCTATCAGCTATTAGCTGAAGCCCTGGTTTTGCTCCATTGTACAACGGTACTGACTTCGATTCACTTCTGTGTACTCCGATGGTTGCTCGTACCTTAGCGCCCTAACTCCGCCCCCGGCCAAGTCGAGAGTCGGTGGCGGCAATCGCAACCGCCCTTTACCATCAGAAATTTGCGATCGATCCCGTGCAAAGAAATTTCTTACCCAGCTTAGTCGTCCACGATCGACACCCATGCAGAGAAAGAAGGCGGAAAATAGTTGATGTCATATTCGGAATCTTCCCACTCTTTGACCCAAAGCGGTACAACGCCGGGGCTAGGAGTTGCCGCAAAGATTCGGTCTTTCGATTCGATCGAGTGAAATAGCTGTTTCAAAGTATCTCCCCGATCCAAAGCTTCGCTGAGGATGTCGTCCAAGTCAGGATCTACCCGTTTGACGCGGTTTTTGTCCTCCTCATCCAGCCACAGAAATTTCAAAGACTTGAGATCCCTCGGACTGAGAATGCTCTTGTAGTACACGCGCTTGAGGGTAGCTACGGGTTCTAACGACCGTTCGATCCGGCGAATTTGCTGAACTCGCAGGTAGTGCCATTCCGCTAAACGCTTGCGTTCCGAAGGCGCGAGAGTTCCCTTCCCGTTCGAGTGTTTGTAGTCATAGTTAATTAAACTGCAAGCCATATTTGCCAGCAGGTGAATTAACTGTTTTTCTTTGGGTGTCGCCTGACGCCTTTCCTGGGTTCTTGTCAATACGCGCTGTCTGCGGGTAGTTTCGAGAATATTTTCCATTGGATTTTTAAGATATGAAATACGATTGTGCCAGATCCGAATCCCGAACATCAGAAGGTAAGGAAATCCCAAGGTCGGGAAACTCCACCGACAGACTCGCCTCACCTCTTTATTTTCTCATTCACCGTTCTTGGAAGCTGACTCCACCCCCCGATCTTAGGTAGACTGATATTCGCGATCGACTTTTGACCGCCTCAAGCCGAGGCGGTTGCGACAACAAACATTACAACCACAACTACGATCGCAACCGCACTGCGGGCAAACCACACAATATCGCCAATTATTTCCTGCCTTTACCCGTTTTGACCTCTTCCTGGTCCCCATCCTCATTCGTTCCAGTGTAGTTGAAGTCGGGATGACTCCCGGAAACCGTCAAACTGCTGGCTGTTTTTGGTTGTGGGACGATCGCAGAAGCGCTGGCGCTACCTGCCTGGAAAAAGCCGACGCCCGCCGAGGCAATTACCCCTAATACTAAGATGCTGTTTTTCATGTTCGATGACCCTGATTTCCGTAGATTGGCACTTTTTGGCTAACCCGATCTGTCAGAAGTGGGTTGATGCAATAGCCCACTTGTCTTCTGATAAATCTACCTGCCATAATCAATTCAGACAGGCACACCCGCTTGCGATCGAAAACGCCAAAAGTGACGTGTTACTAATGTCCACGATCATCCACCAACCTGAATTTTTTGGGTAGTGGGGCTAAAGCCATCAGGGCGTCGATCCATCAGGGAGTTATGTCATCAGGGTGCTCATCTATCGGGTAGTTAATTCATCAGGGCGCATCTTCTACAATTAGCCACAGACTTAGCTTTTATAGTTGAGCGAGTGGTTGGCGGGCACTGACAATGCCTTTAAGAATTAAACTTTTTGTGGATTCATTCCAAAAAGTTTTTCCTTAAAAATCCCCGCGCTCATCGAAGTCGGGGGAGTGTCAGCAGCATGGAATTCCATGCTATCTAAGTCAACAAAAAAAACGCAGATTAACGATATCTCCCACTCAAGCAGTCCTCAGCCAAATGCTGAGGTTTTTTATTGCTACTCATTGCAGAGCATTTTTTTTCTGCATTCGCCAGACAAAGCAGAAGGCAGAGGGTTGACGGCATTGCAGTTATGAGTTTCCCTGGCATTATCATACCATCGGGTGAATTTTAAAGTATTATTGTCAAAAAATATGAACTTAATGCCGTTTTGATGTTTTCAATCCGATCGAGCCCAAAAAATAGATATAGTTATACTTTAATGTGAACCAATGTAAATAATCGGATCTCGGAGTCCGATCGCCCGCCCAACCAGATTTGAGGTCAACAGTTGCAAAGATACGGTAAAGATTGAGCAACAGAAAGTTTAGTTAGTAGACAATAGAGAAAGAGGCACAAAAATTTTCCACAAGAGTAAGCTGGCAATAATAATTATTGCAATTTGTAACCTTTCGATCGCACAGTATAGGGGCGCAGGATCTTGATGAATTCCCAGATGACAGCATTCGTCAACTCAACCTACCAATATCAAGTCGGAGGATATTTGCCTGCCGGTGCGCCCACCTATGTCAGGCGACCCGCAGACAGCGAACTCTACGAAGGACTCAAAGCCGGACAATTCTGCTACGTGTTGAGTTCGCCACAAATGGGCAAATCCAGCCTGCTAGTGCAAACAGCCAAAAAGTTGCAAGCAGAAGGTACAGTTTTTGCCGCCATCAACTTGAAAAGCATCAGCAGCCCGGATATCTCCCCCCAAAAGTGGTACGGGGCGATCGTGCACAGGATCGCCAGCAGTTTGCACCTCACAAACAGGTTTGATGCCATCAAGTGGTGGAACGATCGCGAACTGCTGTCGCCAGCGTACCGATTAGAGATATTTATCGAAAAAGTTTTGCTCAAGTCAGTTCGGCAAAATCTGGTAATTTTCATCGATGACATTGACAGCACTAGAAACCTAAATTTCAGTACCAACGATTTTTTTGCCACGATCCGGGCTTGTTACTCCAAGCGGGCAGAACAACCCGAATACGATCGCCTGACTTTTGCAGTTTTTGGAACAGCAGCCCCGTTAGAATCCATCCGATATCCAAGCTGCAACCCTTTTCATATTGGAAGATCGATTAATTTAAGTCCATTCCAACTCGAAGAAAGTTTGCCACTAGCAAAAGGATTGGCACTCAAAGCTTTTCGTCCCCAAAAAGTGCTCCAAGAAATATTATTTTGGACGGGCGGTCAACCGTTTTTGACTCAAAAACTTTGTCACTTGGTACTTGAATACGGGTCTTTTATTGGCCGAAATTGCGAAGCCCAGCAAGTCAAAACAATACTCAAACATCGAATTATTAAAAATTGGGAAGAATGGGACGAACCCCTACATTTAACAACAATTCGCAAACGCATTTTTCACAGCCGCTGCGACCTCACCAAGCTGTTAACCTCGTACCAGCAAATTTTGCGGCCGCCAGACCAGACAAAACTAGCAGAAGCGCCGGGATTAGCGGCAGATTACTCTGCCGAACAAATAGAATTGCAACTGTCAGGACTGGTTGTTAAAGTTCAGGGTAAATTAAGAGTCGCCAACCTAATTTATCAGTCAGTTTTCAATCAATTCTGGGTGGAAAAAGAATTAGGAAATCTGGCACCGTACCGCGAGGCGCTGGCAGCGTGGCTGGCTTCCGATCGCGAAGATGACTCGCACTTATTGACCGGAGAAAGTTTGCAGTCAGCCTTGGATTGGGCGGCGAACAAACAATTAAGCCAAGAACACTATTGGTTTTTGCATCCGGGAACTTTTCAGGAAAAACCGACCATCATTGTCCCACAAGTTGCAGACCGCAGTCCAGAAACCGATGCAGACAGCAGCATTCTCACCCCGCCCTCAGATAATGTTCAACCAGGCAGCAACGAACAGAGATTGTACGATCACATCGTCTTCTGCGTGGAAACAGAATCCCCCTCGCAGGTAATCGAGCGGTTCCGCAAGCTATTTATCGACGGTATGGGCTATCCCGATCGCTCCATTGAAGCAACTCTGTACAACATAATCTCCGTCAAGCGATCGGATCGGAACTTTAAATATATCCTCCACCGCTGCTGCTACATCCCGATCAACCGCTGGCAATTGCACTCGCAGAACAAATTTGCGATCGCCAACCTAATAGCTTTATTTAAACAGACTTCTCCCCGATTCGGGATGGAATTTTACATAGTCAAGCGCTTGCAAGAACAAATAAAATTCTTTACTAAAAGTCAAGAATTCCAGACCTTAGAGCGTTTAGTAAAAGCCGTAGAACAAGACCCGGAAGCCGAGCAACAAAATAGTCGTTACCCCTTGGGTCAATTGATTTATCGGTATCCTTATTTGTACGGGCATTCTCTGCTGAGCAAGAACAGCCTTGAGGAAGACCAGCAAACAATCAAAAAACTAGAAATTCAAAGATTGCGAAAATTTGAAAATAATTTATCTCAATATTTAAATTATTTGGTTGAGCCGAGAAATACAGAGATCGGAATTGTGGAACGTGCGCCTAATCCCACACTTTTGAACGATTCAGAACTGCACTTAGCTGTTAGGGAATTTGTCGGAAAAGTGGCAGGCGAGCGCACCCACAAAGAATCGGCTCAGTTTTTCTTAAGAGATGCCAGACAAACTCCATCTTACAGTTCATTCAAAGTTGATTTGTATGAATATTTAATCTCGGCAGTGGAGCCAGAATACGGCGGTCGTCAATTTAATGATCGCTTGTACAAGTACATCAAAAATACATTTTCAGAAAACGATTCAGGGAAATTAAATAATATATTGTTAGCTCGGACTTGCAACCAATTGTTCAATTTTTTAGTAGTGGAAAATTCCCAACATCTCAGTCACTACGTTTTTTACGACTTGGTGTACAACCTCGGCCCCAGCCGGACAATGGCTTTAATGCTCAAAATCCTGCTGCTTTCGGGCAAAGTTAAGCCTGAGTTGGAAAAGCGATTGTCTATTTTGTTCAATCACTATGAAGGTAAAGCTTCTGATGAAATTATGTGGTTTATAAAATCATTAGAAAATTTAAATGTGGCTTTGGCGGTGAATTTTGGCAAGACGGATTTGTCGTTGGTCAAAAAGCATCTTATTTTGAATTAAAAAATAACTATAGCCTTTCTCATAAAGATGAGATACTATCCGGGATTGGCCCGCGCAGGGCATAGGGCATTGGCCCGCGCAGGTCATTGGCCCGCGCAGGTCATTGGGCTCTAGCGTTGCGGAGGGATTGGGCATACCTCATATAAAATCCGGTTGCATCGGAATGATTCAGATATATATTCTAGGACTCTGTGTACTCTGTGTTCTAGCGCCGGTTAAATCACCTGACGATGCAACCGGAAACGATATCACCATGCGATCGAACCGCTATAATTTGATACAAAAGTGTAGTATTATTCAGTAAACAAGATTCAATTAATTGGTTTTCAAGAGTTGAAATTATCTGCGTCGATGGGCGTTTATCTACCTGACATCTGCGGTTTGCCCATCAATCAAATATCTATGCAATAAGTCTAGTAAGAAACAATATGATCAGCTATCTCAAAGGCACAGTAGCCAATATCGCCAAAGGCAGCAACCGCGTCATTTTGACTCTCGAAGTCAATCAAATTGGCTATGAAATCCAAATTTTACCCCGCGTGACCGGTCAATTGCCAGCTTCCGGCGAAATCGCCCAAATATTTACTCACCAGCAAGTGAAGGAAGACCAAATCGTATTGTACGGTTTTGGTAGCGCGGCAGAACGCGATTTGTTTAGGCAGTTGACGAGTGTTAGCGGTGTTGGTGCTCAACTGGCGATCGCCCTTTTGGATACTTTAGGAATGCAAGATTTAGTCCAGGCGATCGTTGGCGGAAACACCCGCATCCTCGCCAAAACCCCCGGAGTGGGCACAAAAACCGCCGAACGCCTCGCCTTAGAGCTCAAAAGCAAACTCTCGGAATGGAGACAGGAAGCAGGTTTGACAACTTCTGTCGCCGCCGGAGTCCCCGCAGCTATTCAAGAAGAAGTCGAGATGATCCTGCTGGCGATGGGATACACTGGGGCGGAAGTCTTGCAAGCCTTGCAAACCCTCAGTCAAGACAGCAATTTGTCCAACAAAGGTAATGCGGATGATTGGATACGCGAGGCGATCGGCTATTTAAGCCGATAACTAAATCAGTTGGCGACAAGCAGCCGCCACTTCGCTGTAGCGCAATTGACTTCCCCCCAAGGGGATTTAAACTCGCCCGATCGCCCGGTCAACCCTTGCCGCCAAAAAATCAACCCCCACCGTTCTCGATCTGTGATAAGATCCCAGATTGTGACATCGTACAAAAAAACCTAAAATCAATTCATGCCACTTACACAACAGCGCAAACTAGAAATCATGGGCGATTACCAAACCCATGAAACTGATACCGGATCGGCAGATGTCCAAGTCGCCATGCTGACCGATCGCATCAGCAAACTCAGCGCCCACCTGAAAATCAACCAAAAAGACTTCGCATCCCGGCGCGGTTTGATGATGATGATCGGCCGTCGCAAGCGCCTCCTAGCCTACATCCAAAAGGGAAGCGTTGAACGCTACAAAGCATTGATTGCCCGTCTAGGCATTCGCGGCTAAACATCAAAGCCAAAATTTGCGACAATATTCAAGAATCTTGGACAAAAACCAAGACCTATTGAAGAAATGTTCGAGAATTCAGGTTAGAGATAAAATATGTCCTCCGAACCACCCCGCCAGCGCTTACCGTTTGAACCGGTCACAAATCGTAAAAAAACGCCTAAAAAGCCCCCAGAACCTGAAACAAACGCAGCCTTAGAGTCAAATGTTGCCGACAAGCAGCCTCCAGCTAACAAAACACGAAAACAGGCGCAATCCATCCCAGAAGCAGTCAGCAAACGCATGATATCGCGCATAGCGGTATTTTGCGGCATACCGACCATTATGGGAATTTCCACATTTTTTGTGAGTTATTTGATAGTCAGCAAAGGCTTGTTTGACTTGCCCAACACAGCAGTATTGCTGGTAAGCATGGGCTGTTTTGGTTTAGGCGTATTGGGATTGAGCTACGGACTCCTCTCAGCTTCCTGGGATGAAGAAACTTCAGGAAGCACTCTGGGGTGGGAAGAATTCACTACCAATTTTGGACGGATGCGAGAAGCATGGCGCGCCGCTAAACCAAAAAGTTAAAAATCATTAGTCAGTAGTCATTAGTCATTAGTCATTAGTCATTAGTCAGCAGTCATTAGCATTTTGTAGGGGCGGGTTTAGAAGAGGATATATGATACAAGTGACTAAAAAAATTGCAAAATCCGCCCTCTGAGTCATCAGTCATCAGTAATTTAGCTAACAGACAAAATTACCAAAATTTCAAAGGTTTTTAGTAAAAACTTCAGTTTTTTCTAGGTAAAATTGCCAGCAAAGACTTTAGTCATTACTATAAACAGGTTGTTATATAGCAATCCTTGCAGGAGTCGTAAATATTTTTACCCCACCCCAACCCTCCCCGAACTCGCGGGGAGGGAGTAAGAAATTCACAAATGATTTAGGGTTGTTATAATAGATTTGGGCAATTGCTAACTGAGAAATGATGACAGGTGAAAGAATCTAGATGAATGCAGAATTAAAATTACATCAGTTTTTCTTCGTGCATCCGTGCCATAATCCGTGTTGAGCGCAACAGACCAAGGGAAAAAAAATATGATTATTGTCATGAAAGTCGGCACTCCAGCAGCCGAGATCGATCGACTAGACGAAGAACTCCGCACTAACTGGGGTTTGATACCAGAAAAAATCGTTGGGCGTTACAAAGTCGTCATGGGTTTGGTAGGCGACACCGCAGAGCTCGAAGCGATGCAACTGCGCGAAATGAGCACTTGGATTGAAGAAGTGCTGCGGGTAGAAAAACCCTACAAACGCGCTTCTCTGGAATACCGCCAAGGTGAACCCAGCGGAGTCGCGATTGCTACTCCCTTGGGAACTGTGACGATCGGCTTAAATCACCCGATCGCAGTCGTAGCAGGCCCTTGCTCGGTCGAAAACGAAGAAATGATTGTCGAGACGGCGATGCGCGTCAAAGCTGCTGGCGCTCAATTTTTGCGCGGTGGAGCCTACAAACCGAGAACCTCTCCCTACGCTTTCCAAGGACACGGCGAGAGTGCTTTGGGACTGCTGGCGGCGGCGCGGGAAGCTAGCGGTTTGGGTATTATTACCGAAGTTATGGATGCGGCGGACTTAAGTGCGATCGTAGAAGTAGCCGACGTAATCCAAGTCGGCGCGAGAAATATGCAGAATTTCTCGCTGTTGAAAAAAGTCGGAGCTCAAGACAAACCAGTTTTGCTGAAGCGCGGCATTTCCGCCACCATTGAAGAGTGGTTGATGGCAGCCGAGTATATCATGGCTTCTGGCAATCCCAACGTGATTTTGTGCGAGCGCGGAATTCGCGGCTATGACAGGCAGTATACGCGGAATACGCTTGATTTGTCGGCGGTTCCAGTGCTGCGAACCTTGACTCACTTACCAATTATGGTTGACCCCAGTCACGGGACTGGTTGGGCGCAGTTTGTACCTTCGATGGCCTTTGCGTCGATCGCCTCCGGTACTGATTCGCTGATGATTGAAGTGCACCCGAATCCGAAAAAAGCTTTGTCTGACGGGCCGCAATCGTTAACACCGGATCAGTTCGACAACTTGATGGAAGAATTGGCGGTGATTGGTAAAGTCATGAAACGTTGGCCGCAGCCCGTGCCAGTTTTGGCGTAGAAACAGGCGAAACGCCTAAGCTAAAATGCGATCGCGGTTAAATCCCCGACTTCTTAAAGAAGTCGGGGATTTTGTTATTCGGTTTTTGGAATAGAGGGAGAAGGGCGATCGCACTTCTAGGAATGTTGGGAAATTTTGTATAATTGATATTTGAGTTAATTAGCGAGAGGGCTGGGATTCATGGTAGGCATCGGAACCAAACTCACTTTAGCAGAATATCTAGCTTTGCCCGACTCAGATGTATATTATGAGTTTGTAGATGGTGAAGCAATCCCCAAAGTGTCTCCTAAATATTTTCATTCTACTTTACAGTTTGCTTTGTGTCGCCTGATTGGTGTCTGGTGTAAAAGTCGCGGGCGAGTGCTTCCAGAATGGGCGATTTTGTTAAAACGTCAGGGTAAAGATTGGGCACCTGTTCCCGATTTAACGTACATTTCTTATGCGCGTCTGCCGAAAAGTTGGCGGCGAAATGAAGCTTGTCCGGCAATTCCCGAACTGGCGATCGAGATTATATCGCCGGATCAAAGTATGAAGGAATTTGAAGAGAAGGCGAAAGATTATTTGGCGGCGGGTGTGACGCGAGTTTGGGTAATCGATCCAGAAGCTATTTTAATAAGAAGCTTTTTTCCCGATGGTTCAAGTCAAGTTTATACGGATAATACACCGATTGTGGATGAGTTGCTGCCTGGTTTGGAGTTAACAACTCGGCAGATTTTTGAAGAAGCGGAATTGATTGATTGATTAAGTTACCCACAGTCAGGACACGGCATTGCCGTGTCCCTACAATCAATCGGGGTAGGGAAACGGCACTGCCGTGTCCTCCGTATCATTCCGTTACTTATTGAATTAGCGATCGCTCTGATTTAAAATAGCCTCAATTTGATTCTGTACTTGTTCGAGTTCTCGGCGTTTTTCAGCCAGCCAAACTTTTTGGGACTCGCATTCTGCTTGATTTTGGCGATCGCACTTTTCCTGCTGTTCCAATAAATTTTCCCACACCGAGATCGCTTTTGACATCACATTATTACTCGTCTCAATTCGCTTCTCGAATAATGCAATAATTCTTTCTTGTATTTTATCAAAAATCGACTGCGAAGATTCATCAAAATTCTCAAACCCTAACTCGCAAACTTTTTCCTTGATTTGAGCTTTAACTGTATCGCCATCCAAGAAACTCCAGCCCAAACCTCCACCAAGACCCGCAACTATTGTCCCTAAAATTACTGGAATAATACCAAGTGGAAGAGCGATTAACACAGCAGCCGCGACAGCACCAATTCCCAAACCGCCCATGAATCCGCCGTCACCAATATCGTCAATTGATTCAGCAATCCCGCTCCCACTTGTACCAATCTCGCCCAAATTACCTGCCATAGCCAAATTATTAAATTGACTGACAAGGTTACTACTCAGTTGCTTATCGAACTTTTGAAATTCCTGCCGAATTGCAGAAATTTCTTCATCTATTTGACTATTTAAAGCTCCCATATTCTGTTGTAAAATAGACTGTACTTTTTCAGTAGCCCAATCTTCTATTTCTTGGGTGATATCTTCCACAAATTGATCTGAATAATCTTTAGTCAGCTCTTTTTGACTCCACATATGCGAATGATCAGAAGTCCAGAGAGCGCTTTTTGCGATCAGGCGTTGTCCCAATCCTTCCAGCCATTCATTCCAAGATTGAATAGCTTCTTCTACACATTTCTCCATCAGTTCATCCGCTAAAAGTTTGATTTTCACATCGCGACCGCTTGCTTCGGCCATCAGTTCAAATATTTTCAGTTTATCTCCTTGAGAAACTGTCAACTTTCCTTCTAACATTTCCCTGTATTGACTCAATTCATCGCAGCCAGTATTAATAATTTGCTTAATTCCGGCGACAGATTGCTGAAGTGCGATCGCCCCCCGTTCAACTGTCAAAAACTGTTCGAGAGATTTAGTAAAATCCTGAAAAGATTTCAAATACTCATTTTCCGTCCCGTTCAAAATCGCCTCAAGTGCAGATTGAGCCGAAATAAAATGAATCCGGTTTTCACCCGCGATCGCATTTTGACTCTTAACAATCGTTTCTACCCTTTGTCTTACCTGCTTGCGGCTTTCTTCCCGGCGCAGCAAATCCGCAAAATTAACTAAAATAAAAATACTCTTCGCAGCTTCATCATCTCGATCGGGATTCAACTCTTTTTTCAAATACAACAGCAATTCCCGCTCTTTTTCTGTCAAAGCATTTTGAGCGTGAGTCAAAAAAATCACCGCATCAGTTGTTTTGAGAACCTGTTCCGTAACTAAAGTGCGTTCCGCTTGTTCGTTCAATCCGGGAGAATCAATAATTTCTACACCATTGGTACACAATTCGAGATTCGGATGCTCGAAAATGATTTCTGTGATTTCTGACTTGACAATTTCATCTCCAAAAGAACCTAAAGCCGCTTCCTCAGAAATTGAGGCTTTATCTTTATATTGCTCAGGTGAAATCTCCTCCTCGCGTCCATCTGTATATTTGCAAATCACCCGCTGCTGCGGCCCATATTTTAAAACAGTCACCGTACCGCTACAGGGAATATCCCGCACCGGTTGAATTTCCTCCCCCAGCAAAGCATTGAGTAAGGTAGATTTGCCTTTGCTGAACTCGCCGACAACAGCAACGCGAAAACATTGAGACTCTAATTTACGAGATATTTTTGTGACTTCTTCTGTTAAACTAGCAGATAGCACGTTGCGATCGCTTCCATCTAGCAAAGTTAAATATAGTTTGCCACAAACAGCGTTCAGTTGTTGCCGATACTCCTGAAACTTTTTCAACTCCTGATAGGACGAAACTGAATGTTTGCGATTTTTTTGCTGTTTCGGTTTTGCTGGCAAATGTTCGATAATGTGACTGGCTGCACGGACAAACAAAGAATCGAGAGATTGAAATCGTGCTGGATCGAGTAACGAATGGACTTCTGCTAAAGCTGCTGTATCGCCGATCGCTCGATCGCTAAAACTCGCTTCCAAAACAGTCAAATATCGCCCAGCGATTCCGAGTCTGTTGGCGACGATCGTCAAATACTGTTTTGCTCGTTCCTCTATTGTCCCATCTGCCGCCGACATTTGATACCCAAAACTAATCAGCAGCAGTTTTTCCTCCTCAGAAAAACACGCAGTCAGCGCCAGCAACGCCGTCACTTTATTGTAAACTTGCCGGTCTTGCACGCTCTTAACCATCGGCCTTACAAATTGACCCAAACTGTTGTTAGCGGGGATAAGTTCCGTAAAAGTTGTCCGCAATCGCTGCTTTTCCTCAGCACTTACCGTACCGTCGGCATGGATGACTCCCAACAACACCGTCACCAGCGCCGCCAGAAAAAGCAGAGGCGGAGTAATATCCTCTTTTCGTAGTTTTTGCCCAGTCAGCAGCGAAACAAGCTCAAACGTTTGCGGACTAATTAGCGAAGTGTCCATTTGCAGGGCCTATTGATAATTTTTTTTTATTTAATGTATCATAATCTATTAGTTATTCTGTGGTTTGCTACCAGGGTAAAAATTGATGATGAACTTTGTATTTCCTGCAGCGGTACAGGCTGCGATCGAGGCTGGCAAGTACGTGCAAGTGTTTACATCCGCTGGAGTGCCGATCGGCATGGCGAGAGATGCAGCCACGGGACAGTTTGCGGCCCATGCCGTTGGCGCGGCCCTCAACAACAGCCCGCTATCGCCCTTAGTGTCTCCCGTGCAGCTTGTTATGGGCGGCTTGCAGATGCAGCAAATGCACATGGGTTTTCAAACCCTCCAAGCCAGTGTGGGCGTGCTGCAAGCGACTACAGCCGTCATTGGTGTGGGAGTTGCGGCCGGGGTAGCTTTGTCAGCGGTGAATTTGCACCAGACTTTGAAATTAAAAAAAGCTGTAGAAAGGCTGGAAGTCAAAGTTGAAAATGGTTTCATCAATTTAGAACAACTTGTGAAAGGTCAAGGTGCCCAAATTAAGCAATTAATTTCCGAAGTTGTTGCAGATATAAAATTTGAGAACCACCGTTTAGTTTTAGTGCGGGCTTACGGGTTATTCAATCAAGCAATTCAACGAATGCGATCGGCTTTGCAACTGCAAGATATCAACCGCCGCAATGCTGAAATTGATGCGGCGCGGGGGATGCTGTTTGAAGCTTTAGCAGATTACAGAAATCCGCATTTGTTGGCAGAAACCTGTGCGGCGGGACAGTTGCGGCGGTTAGAGTGCAGTTGGGCGATCGAGCAAAGTATTATCGGCACCTATCAGGTGCAGAATGAATTTGATGCTGCGGGCGATCGGATTTCTCAACTGCAACAACAAATCCGTCAAGATGGCTTAACAGTAATTGCTGGCTGCGACTCAGACGACGAACTAGATTTTCTGTTTCCAGAGATTGCGTGCATTCACGATCGCGATTTAGTTTTATTAGACACTTGGCAAAATCAGATTGACTGGATAAAATCTTTGCCGCCCAGTGAATTTGAAGAGCTACAAAGTGCTGATTTTGGTAAATCAAACTTAGCTGTTATTGGGGAGAAAAATTCAGCCGCCACAGCTTTAGCGATACCCGACGAACAGTTATTTTATGAAAGTTTGCGGCCCAAGTCTCATTTTTATGCGCTTCGCACTCAACTGGAACTGATGCTCGATCGGCAGCGACGTGAAGAGTATGAAGGTTATATCATTGAGCAAGGGGAAAATGCGGGTCATAAAAGTTTAGTATTGTCGAACTTGGAGAAAGCATCAGATTTGGCTGTTGCTAATTTATATTACTATTTCAGAATCCGGGATGAATCGGAAGAGGAATTAGAATTAGTTAACGCCTGAAGTTGAATCTGCAAATTTCAGGTTTAGACTTCCCATTTCTCAATCTATCAACTATGGAGGCATCGCAAAATGGATGAATTTGTTAGAAAAGCAGCAGCACTGGGATTACCCGCAATCATGCTGGTAATTGTGATGGGAACTACAGGTTTAGCAGGTGCCGCTGCAATTACAGCAGCTTTAGCAACGTTAGGCGGCCCAGCAGGTATGCTGGGCGGAATTGCACTGCTGGGAATCATCGGTTTAGCTACAGAAACATTGTCTAAGTATGGTCTTGAAGCAGTGCTAATCGGGATTTACAGACAGCGCCTTCAAAACGGAGAATTAAAATCGCGTCTGTGCGGAGAAATTCGTAATTTACCTATCTCTGGGGACATGAAACGCAAACTCGACGAAAAGTTGGGCCGTTAATAGATAGCTAGAATTAGGCTTGGTAAACCCTCTTTTGCTAAATAGGAACAGCATTTACGCACCAAGCTCTATCTGTAGGTGGGAAATGCCACCTTACCGCTACAGGGAGAAGTTACAAAAGTGCGATCGCTCAACTAAAACAGGGGGAACCATTGATTAAGTTTATTGGAGAAGTCGAATTGCGTAACCATCGCCGAGTCTACTACCTACAGGATTTTTACCGAGTAGAGCAAGTCAATCCAAATAGAGAACAAAAAACCTACTCTTGCGATATTCCTGACAAAGTTGTGGAGTATCTATACAACCAACTCAATGGTCGTACAGTCACAAAAAAAGATGCTTCTACCGTTCTCAAGCCAGTCGCCAACGAATTGAATCTACCCTATAGCGACAGTCATCAACTCGACTACTACGCTCAGGAAGTGTTAGTGGTACTGGTGGCATTAGGTAAAGCAAATTTAAGCAAAGAAGGTCGAGGCTACTTCTACACCATTGCCTATTCTTAATCCTCAATAATTGTATGCTAAGACTGCTAACTTAGGACTCCCTAAACAAAATCTCAAATGAAGACTGCACGATTCATATTTTTCTTAGCCTTGCAACACAAATAAAAGACAATGAAATCAAATTCAATCACGCAAATTAGTGGGAGTTCTGGTAAATTGATCGGCGGGGTTGCCATCCAAACCAGTGGCAGCCTAACTATGAAAATTGTCGGCGACACCTTACAAACTAAATCTGAAGAATTTTTCGGATTAGAAACTAAAGAAATTTTTGTTCCGATTCAAGATGTTAAAGGAGTTGAAATTGGAGAAGGTTGTACTTGGTGGCTGCTTTGGCTAGGAATCTCTACTCTCTGGTTCTTCATTGGCATTATCTTCATTGTGTTAGCTTTTGTTGTCAAACAGCGCTATATAGCCATTTACACCACTAGAAACAATCTAATTCTGTTTTATAGAAAAACTGAACGGGTAGAACAGTTTAGAAATGCCGTTCTAGAGGCTTGTCGTCCTAAACCTCCTATTCCCCGCTCCTCTCAGTCTCCGCCGCCACCACCTTCTTTGCCCAAATGATTTACAGTTGGCTAAAGTCATGAGCCAGTGAATTGGTATGAATACCCTTTTTGTGCTCGTCACTGTAATTCGCTCTCAAAAATTCTTGTGGCTCTTGAGAGTTGACAATTAAACCAGCCTAAATGTCAAGCCAGACAAAGACTTGGTTTACTTTATTACACATCTATTCAAATTTTGAGACGGATTAAGCTCTTGATTTAGCATAGTAAGTGAGGAAAAACCTCCTAAAAATCTGATTTACAGGTGGTAAATGTTTGTTAAACATCGCCAAACAACTTTGAATTAGCGCCAATTGTCTAATACAAAAACCTCCGATCGATTGTAACCAGGCTCATTTGGTTTGTGCATTACTACACCTGTACTTTCTGTGCGAAAATGCCGATCGACCATTTTACCATAGGCCACATCATGGCTCGTATTCACTCCAGCCATCAGACGCAACATTTTTTCACTCGCCCCAAACGCTTCACAGACATCCAGCAACTGTTCAAATCGATCGCCTGCGCCAACACCCGATCGCACAACTCCAAATTTGACATAACATACATTAGAACCAGCTTCGCTACCCGCACCGCAATGACAAACAGCAAATCCCGCCAAACCCTTGTCATCCCACAATAAAACCGTATCGCCCAAATTTTGAGCCTCAACCGCCAAAATCTCCCGCGATAAATCCAGCCCTGCATAAATACCATCCGTCAATTCATAACATTCTTTCAGACAGTGCAATCGCTCCGGTGAATTTAATTCAGAATATTTTATTACCGGAAAATCCCGCTCCACAAACTGAATTGGTTTTGCCATAATGAAAGTCAAAAAACGCGGGTAAAACCCGAATTTATGATAAAGCCCCTGGTGTTTTGGACTGTTGGGAAAAGTAAATAACCCCGCCTGTCGCGTCCCCCATTCCGAGAATTTGCCGATCGCACATTCAATCAAACCTTGAGCAACACCTTGATTCCAGAAGTCAGGATGAACGCTCAGCGGCCCAAAAAAACCCACACTCCCCCAACAAACAGCTATATTCGAGCCAACTAGCTGCCCCTCAACCTCCGCTGCGAAAGCCGCCGTGCGATCGACTAACCATCGCGTTTGAACATAGTTCGCATCACCACCAAAATCCGTCGGTTGAGCCAATCCAATAAAAGTACCAAAAGCCAGTCGAAAAATATGTTCAGCCGCCGCCAACTCATTTTCTTGAAGCAGTCGAATAGAGATATTCATTTTGTGCGATATCCGTTAAAAAAGCGAACAGTCATGCAATTATACATATTAAACCTCTTGCATAAACATTTGATTTAGATGAACATCTCCCGCTCATTATTGCGGTAAATTCCGCACTACCAACCAATCCGAAACCTGTCAATCCACCGTATACGATATAGAACCCATTCGATATCTATTGTGCGTAAATCTCAGAAACCGGGTTTCTCTCTATATTTCTCGTCACCCAACCAAAAACTCCAAGAATACCCGGTTTCTCGCCATGAGCGTAAATTTCAGAAATCAGTTCCTCTCTATATTCCTCATCACCCAACCCAAAAACTCAAAGATGTCAAATGGGTTCTATAAGTTATGAGAAAATGACTTCGTAATGTTCCACTGTTGGGAAAGGATCGTAAAAGTGATGCAATAAAGAACGCCACTTTTGATAATCTGGCGATTCTCGAAATCCCACAGTATGGTCTTCCAAATTCTGCCATCGCACCAGCAGAATATAGCGATTTCTAATTTCGATACACCGTTGCAGCTCGTGCGAAATATACCCCGGCATAGAAGAAATAATAGCTGAAGCTGTTTTAAAAGCACTTTCAAATTCAGCAGCCATATTAGGCTTAACATCAAGAATTGCAACTTCTAATATCATAGATTTAATCAGGCGATCGCCAATTTACTGCTTTCCGATCAATTTCTTGAATAAACTCATCTTTTCCGTCCATGTACCCCTGAATGTTATCCTGGTAAGCGTCTCGCCAACTTCGATCGTCGGGGACTACTTCTACTTTAAAAAAATCTAGTTTTATTGACATGACTGATAATTATTTGCGACTTTTGTGATTTCAGATGAGTTGACGATCGCATTTAACCGACACTGATTTTATCATTACTCATTTACCGGCTGCACGCAAAACTCTTAAACATACGGACAATGGGGATAAACTGACTGTTTGGGAACGCAATTTCAAATCGCCCGATCGCCCTTTGTGTAAAGTTGCTCTCCCGCCAGCGTCGCGACAGGGAAAGCCCGACAAAGGAGTAGGCCAATAAAAAAGAGCGCCACCTCAAGCTTTGAGCGATCGCCCAAATTTCCTTTCCTCCCGCTTCTTGCAACTTTGTGGCAGGCTATGATTGACAGTTGCGAGCTTTTAACAATCTAAATGCCAAACACAACTACAATAATTTCCAGCCTGCTGATATTTATCCCAGTTTCCATCGCCGGACACTTTCTGGGCTGGGAATCCTCCACAATCTTCATTACATCAGCCCTAGCCATCATCCCCCTAGCCGCCTGGATGGGCACGGCTACCGAAGAAATCGCCGTCGTGCTCGGCTCAAATTTGGGGGGTTTGCTCAACGCCACCTTCGGAAATGCCACAGAATTGATCATCGGCATCGTCGCCCTCAACGCCGGATTAATAGATGTTGTCAAAGCCAGCATCACCGGTTCAATTATCAGCAACTTACTGCTAGTGATGGGACTTGCAATGCTGCTAGGCGGCTTGCGCTACAAAGAACAAGAATTTCAGCCGACAGTCGCCCGGTTGAACGCTTCAGCGATGAACTTAGCCGTGATTGCCATTTTGGTGCCGACTGCTGTTGATATCACCTCCGTCGGCATTCCAGAGGCAACTATGCAGAACCTCTCTAGCGCTGTGGCTGTAATCCTGATTGTCGTCTACGTGCTGACACTGCTGTTTTCGATGAAAACCCACACCTATCTCTACGATGCTGGCGTGGCAGAAGTAGAAATGCTCGAAGAATTAGCCGAAAGTAACTTAGCACCAGACAGTCCCGACCACAAGGTCAATCTGCCGCTGTGGATTGGTGTGCTGTTGGCCTGTACTGTCATGGTAGCGATCGAGTCAGAACTGCTCGTGAGTACCCTAGAAGAAGCTACCGCCACTTTGGGGCTGACATCACTGTTTACCGGGGTGATTTTAGTGCCGATTATTGGCAATGCAGCCGAACACACGACGGCGGTGACTGTGGCGATGAAAAATAAAATGGATTTGTCGGTTTCTGTGGCCGTGGGTTCGAGTTTGCAAATTGCTTTGTTTGTTGCGCCGGTGTTGGTTTTGGCAGGTTTTATCTTGGGCAAACCGATGGACTTGGACTTCAACCCGTTTGAACTCGTAGCGGTGGCCGTAGCGGTGCTGATCGCTAATTCTATCAGTTCTGATGGGAAGTCAAACTGGCTCGAAGGTACTTTGCTCTTGGCAGCTTATGCGGTTTTGGCACTGGCGTTCTACTTCCATCCGGTAATCGAGGGACTTGTTTAACAGGCTTTCTCGTGCCGAAGGAAGATCCAAGATGCAAGAAGGAAGATGGTGGATTTTCCAACTCTCCCCCACTCTCCCACTCAAAAGCCTCTCGGTTTTCCAGTATTTTTTTGACGACTTACCAGCTTCCTCTTCGAGGGAGTATATAATCTCTCGAAGAGGACGCTGGCACTACAAATGCTTGGGCGCTCGATGTTCCCCGGACGCTCTGGTTGCAGGACTTCTTTTTTTTTTGAAAGTGGTCGTGGCGATCGTACAATTGAAATATAGCTGCCGTAAGTTCTAGAAAAAGATTTGATTCGCACTCGCGATCGAGACTTTAACTTTAGTCCGTCTGCTTGGCTCAATCGACCCTTCTGGACTTCAATCAGCAAGTGCTGATGAGTGTTGTACTAGGTGTGCTACGATCGTCACAATCTGAAGATTGAGTATAAGTAGACCACGTAAAAATTTAACTAGGTTGTTGAGCGTGCAGTCACACCTAACGGTGTTGCCCTCTGGGAAAGCTGGCACTCGCAAAAAAACCGAACTAGATAAAAACGACTAATCGAATACGGTAGGGCATACCGGAATTGACGCTTGAGGAGAAAACACCTCTACCCAAGGCTGGATCACTCCAGTCGCCAGTAAGTGAGTTCGCCCAAGCAAGAATCTCGGTAACAACAAAGTGCTGAGAATGCCCGAGTAAAACTTGATAGAGCAACCTCAATCAGGGTTATGTGGCTTCGTGAGTTATTGCCTCAATCCCAAATGCCCGAATCCCTCCGATCCAGCCAACTCTGGTAAACCCGCGTGCATTCACTGCGGGTCTGAACTTTTGTTGCAAGGTCGATATCGCCTAGTCGCGCCTCTCGGAAGCGGCGGCTTTGGCAGAACCTTTGAAGTAGACGACAACGGCACCCGAAAAGTGATCAAAGTCCTGCTCAAAGAACATCCCAAAGCTGTAGAACTGTTTAAGCAAGAAGCCGACGTATTGGTCAGGCTGAGACATCCAGGTATTCCAAAAGTCGATCGCGACGGTTATTTTACATTTTCGCCAGCTCACAGCACAGAGTCTTTTCACTGTCTGGTGATGGAGAAAATTGCTGGTGCAAATTTGCAAGACTGGTTGAAACATCGGGGCCGCCCGATCAGCGAACAACAAGCTCTCAACTGGCTCAAACAACTGTCGGAAATCTTAGACCAAGTTCATCGACTCAACTATTTTCATCGAGATATCAAGCCGCACAACATTATGTGCAAGCCCAACGGGCAGTTAGTGCTGATTGATTTCGGGACTGCTAGGGAAGTGTCGGCGACTTATTTCGCTAAGGTGGGCCAGGGACAAAATGTCACTGGTATTGTTTCCCCTGGCTACACACCGCCGGAACAAACGAATGGCAAAGCTGTTCCGCAGTCCGATTTTTTTGCTCTGGGCCGCACTTTTGTTTATTTGCTAACAGGGAAGCCGCCGACTGCGTTTCCCGAAAACCCGCGCACGGGCAGATTAATGTGGCGCAAGGGAGCTCCTCAAGTTTCCGATCCCTTGGCTAATGTGATCGATTACCTGATGGCACCTTTTCCGGGAAATCGACCTCAAAGTCCGCAAATGGTTTTGCAGTGCTTGGAGGAAATTAATCTAGACGCGGCAGAAACTCAGTTACCAACTCAGTTACCGACGACGGGGCAAACTAAAATTCGCGCAAGTTCCGCCGGAGCTGGGGCGACGAAGCAGAGTTTGATGAAGCGCCTCAGACCTCTGAATTCCGGCTTGAACAAGGCTGATAAAAATGTTTTTGGGAAAAATAAGTGGGTGGCGGGTGCTGCTGTCTTAATGCTGGGTATTGGCGCGTCTCAAATTTACGGTTCGATGCGTTACAAAGTGTTTCCGGCAAACCCGGTGTGGCTGCTTTCTAGTTTGCCTAGCAGTAGGTTTTTGGAAAGAAGTTTAGATAATGTCGGGGGTGTAAATGCGATCGCCCTGTCGCCAGATGGTCAAACTTTAGTCAGCGCCAGCTTTGGGACAATTAGGATGTGGAACGTGAAGACGGGACTGCTCGTGCGGACTCTGAATGGGGTGCATTCTAAAAAATCGGTCAAGTCGCTGGCGGTGAGCCCGGATGGCTCGATTTTTGCCAGCGGTGGCGACGACAAGAATCTGATTTTGTGGGATTTGAAGACTGGGCGGCGGATTCGGACAATTGCCGCTCACCAAGCCGCCGTCAACGCCATCGCTTTTAGCAGTGACAGTAAAACTCTGGCTAGCGGCAGCGATGACAAAACTGTGCGTTTGTGGAATCCCAAAACCGGCAGCAGGTTGCGGACTTTGGCCGGCCACGCGGGAGGAGTAAATGCGATCGCTTTGAGCCGAGACGGTAAAACACTCGCTAGCGGCAGCGAGGACAAAACTGTGCGTTTGTGGAATCTCGACACCGGAGAAGTCAGAAGAATTATCACCGGTCACGGGGGCGCGGTTAATGCTGTAGATTTTAGCCCCAACGGGCAAATTGTAGCTAGTGCGAGCAACGACAATACAATCCGTTTGTCAAACGTGCGAGACGGAAAGCGTACCCGCACTTTTAAAGGGCATTCGAGTTGGGTGAGGGCGATCGCCTTTAGCCCGGACAGCCGCACTTTGATTAGCGCGGGCGGAGAGATTATAGTTTGGGATTTGAAGACGGGAAAAGAAAGAGCCACTCTTTCGGGTCACAGTCAGTTTGTGAATTCTATTGCTATTACCAAAGATAGCAAGACTGTGGTAAGTGGCAGTCCCGATCACACTATTAAGATTTGGCGAATGCCATAGTCAAACCACTGTAAACTTGAGCTTCTAGATGAACAAATTGAATCATTGCTAATGACTAATTTTGTATGATATAGCTCTTGCTGGCAGTACCAACAATTGCATCAACCCGCACCCGCCCGTACTTACTAATAGCCAATTCCCAATTACCAATTTCCAAAAAATCGACAGGTTGTACAAATGGATTTGCTATTATCCCAAAATTCCCCGCCCGTTTTTGGCAAATTCATCTACAGTTTGCTGGGATAATTCGTGAACTGCCATTGCTTCCAACACGTCAAAAGGCAATGTCAAATGATGCGCGCCGGCTAATAAAGTCTTGACTGCTTCTTCTGGCGATTTAATGCTAGCTGCTAAAATCTCTGTATTTGTTCTATCTAAAACATTCGCCATATCCCGCACTAAGGCAAAACCGTCTCCTAGCAGTCTGGTGGCGCGATTCACATAGGCGATCGCATATTTGGCCCCCGCTTCTGCCGCCACAACGGCTTGGGCGGCACTGTAAATAGCTGTTACCGCACAAGGAATTTCCCCCGACAAATAAGCTACTGCTTGGAAGCCCGCCGCTGTTGCTGGAATTTTCAAAACTGTTTGCCGCCCGATCGACTCAAAAGCAGCCTTTCCTTCTGCTACCATGCCATCAAAATCAAATGCCATTAGCTGATAGTACACTTCTCCAGAAGTCAGTTGTGCCAGTTGTTTTAGTGTCTCATCAGCAGATAGCTCGCTTTTTGCCAAAAGTGTCGGATTAGTAGTAATTCCCGCTATCCATCCGAACTCGATCGCCCGTGCGGCAGTTGCTATAATTGCAGTATCAACATAAATTGCCATCGGCTCTACACCTTAAGTTTCTTAATATTTTCCAGACGCTTGCTTTCAGCTTGAGATAAATTTGAGCAAAATTCATTCGACAAGCTTTAACAATATCAGAATCTCGGAAATCTTACTCTTAAGTAAATATAACAATTCAGTGATGTGCATCACAAGCAGTAGCGTGCGAGCCGAGAATGCGTAAGATCGTGTCTGCAGTCACGACTACAATTAAATTGGTTTTGTAGTGACCAGATGAGTCCCCAGAAAATTCACAAAACTAAAATCCTCACTACCAACGCGCCGCAGGTTATTTTCCCGGACATAATACAAGCTGGGAATTTAACAATATTTACGTCAAAGAACCTGGTTTTTGAGGGAAAGTGCATAAGTTTTGATGAAGATAACTTATAAATGAGCTCAAAGCTTAGAAGTTTGTTGGTAATTGTGATTGTTGGGTACAGAAAAATTTAATTGCCGAATCCCGGATACACATAAGTTACATTTGTAGTAGGGGTTATGTATGCGATCGCTCTAGGAGGTGACTCAGAAATGACCGAACAAGAAAATCAGCAGCGACAAGTCAGCCTTGAGACATTTTCGGAACAAGTCCCGTTAGAAGAACCAGCAGTCGCTGAAGAATCCTCGATAAATCTGAATTCGGAAACTCTGTCTCAATTGGTTGAAAATAACGCCGAAGACCGTTTGAAGGCTCTGGGACGTTTGATGATTGTGAGCCTAACTTGGTCGCTGGCAGGACTTTCCAAACCCAAGTAAGCTGTGAGTTGGATTGATAATTTTGCTTCAATCAAAACTTACGGCTTCTTTTTAAGCAAATTAGTTCGATCGTTCGGACTAAATTCCTCTATCTAAGGAATTAACTCTTCAACCGATCGCCCATATTTTTTATTTTATTCCTTCAAACGGCCCCAAAAAAGTCGGTTTGGGACGGGAAACGCGCACTTCCCAAAGCGCTTTGAGGACTGCCAAAAATTCGCGAAAACTGTAACGGATCATGCTAGATTGGCGAAATTTCCCCCAATCCGGGGTTCCCAAGCCGATCGCCTGTACGCCCAACTGGCGACAGGTATAAACAGCGCGGGCTATGTGAAAGTTTTGAGTCACTAAAACAGCCTGGGTGATGCCAAAAATCTCTTTCGCCCGATAGCAGCTTTCGTAGGTGCTCAAACCAGCATAATCGAGAGTGATATTATTTAGCGGTACGCCCTGTGCTTGGGCGTACTCCTGCATTGCTTTGACTTCGTTGTAATCTGGGCTGCTGTTGTCTCCTGTCATCAAAATTTGGCGCACTCGCCCAGTTTTGTACAAATCGACCGCCGCTTGCACTCGATCGGCTAACATTGGAGTCGGAGTGCCATCTTCCCAAATTCCAGCACCAAAAACAATGGCGATAGGTTCTGCTGGAACCTTAGCTATATCGCTGTGACGGTAGTTGCTGGTAACAAGTCTGACGTAGTAGTTGAGCGCTAGGGATGTGAGCGCACAGGCTAGTATTAACAGCGGTAAGGCTAAGCGCAGTTGCAATAAAAACGATTTAAGTACCATAAATTTAAGCTTATTTGAGGGAACTTTTTCGGGAGCATCTCCGGGTTGACAAAAAGCATTTTTTTTTACAGTGCGATCGTCTCCGCTCGCAATTATTATTATACAACTCGCTCTTCGGGGACAGCAATCAAGCAAAAAAATAATTTGTCCAATGCAGGAGATGCGGCCTTAAACTAACTGTCTCATCGCTTTATGGTTGAAAAAAAATATTGACGATATTGCCAAGTTATGCGACAAATACAGCGTTAACAATCGCAGCCAAAAAATCGGGCGTCGCTGAGTTAGAGTATGAACGGCTAAATATACAAATCCCACAACTAACTATTGTGTACAAAAAATCAGAATTTTTGTAGGGTTACTTTTGAACTCGTGTTCGGTCGATTGACAGATTTAAATCAGGTTCGTAGGGCGGAATTTAGTCCGCCCTACGAACGAATGGTTTTTGTTATTAAAGAATGAAATTTTAATAACTTAAGCGATTGCTCGTTATTTTTGCTCTGCCTTCTTTGATGTGGCAACCTACAGGAGAGATGACTGTAGGAAGTGTTAGAGTTATTAAGTTTTCGATCCTGATTGACCGGATGCCATCTCATATTCCGATCGAGCAACTCGATATTTTTCCTATTCATACTTTAACTCAGCAACGCCAATAATCGATATATTCAAATTGTGCAAAATGCTAGTTGCTATCATTTTGGTTGTTATTCATATTGCGTCAGGCAAATCTGGGTAATTCGGCTGAATTTATTTCCTAATATCGTTTTCCCTTCCATTGAAATTATATTATTCGATCGGTCAGAGTGGGAACGACGACAGCACGCTAATAATTTTGATGCTACCGAATTTGATATATCACCAATTTTTCTGTTTACCAATTGTACTGATTCCTATCAACTCAATCCAGCAATAATATTGACGCTCATAGCCAAAATAGCAGTGTTAAAAAAGAACGACAACACGCTGTGAAAAAGCACGAGATACCTCATGGAACGAGAAGTTGTCTGCACGTCTGCAACCTGACAAGTCATCCCAATCCCAAAGGAGAAATATAAAAAATCTTTGTAGTCTGGTTCCTCGTCGCCGGGAAAATCCAAACCCTTCGCCTGCGAATGGCTGCCGTGCTGCTTGCTGCTGTTTCCGTAGTAGCTTCGGGCATAGTGCATGGTGAAAATAGTGTGCACCTGCATCCAAGAACCAACAATTGTCAGCACAGAAAGCCCCAAGTGCAAAAATAGCAAATTGGGGGGCAAGCCTTTGGTATCGCGCAGCAGGAAGACGATCGCCAACAAGCTAGCACAAGCGGCTGCGACGATCGTACTTAAGATAGTCAAGCGACCTGCATCCAACTGCTGAGCGTGGTGGCGCATCAGTTCTGGATTGCTTTGCAGCATCAGCATCCAAGTCAAAATTAGGAAACTGACAGCGCCCGCGTTCCAAATGCAAAGCATCCGAGTCAGCAGGAAATAGTCAGGCGGCAGGACAACAGTAACTGCTATAGCGAACAGAACAGACACCAAAAGGCGATGCCGGACGCTCCAAAGCCAGTGCATTTTAGATAAGCGAAGGTTTTTCACTACCATTCAATATGAAGTTAGGCACAATCTAGATTAAAAAATGCCATTTACTGCTATCTTGCCAGGAACTCCCCAAAAAAAGGTAAAAATTGATAACGCGCAGCACAGACAGGATGTTTCATGCCTTTTGATAGATCGATCGATCTCAACATTTTGGGTACAGTGGGACAAAATATAAATTGTGGTTTGACACTATGGCATCCTCTCAACCCCTCACAGGCCTTGAATTGATCGACTGCGCCAAAGCAAACGCCCAACAAGGCATCGTCACAGCCGCGCAGCTTTGCGGCTACGAAGCCGACGTCAACAGCTTCCAGCGGGAATTGAAACAGGCTTGCCAAAACATCGGCGTTGAAGTTAAGGAATTGAGCGACTTGATTACGGATCAGCAGATGATGAAACAAGGCATGGGCATTGAAATCGCTCCCGATACTCCTTCAGAACTATAGGTTTAATCTCCACCGCACCAGTTTTACAGATTCAGACTGGCCCGACAGTATTTTGAGCCTGCTAGGTTAGTCAGGCTAGAATATTTTGCATGGAAGCTTCTGACTTTTGGCAGGAGTCCTGTTTCCTCCCGCGAAGATGGTGCTTTCTGGAGGGGGGGCTGAGATTGTTAGGAGAACTGTCGTGTCAGATCAGCAAGAGCGAATTATGCGTTTGTTTATCGAGGAGGCTAAGGAGCACCTCGATACTCTAGAAAATGGTTTAGTGGATTTGAAGTCCACGATGAAAGACCCCGAAAGCGTTCAAGAGATGTTCCGAGCCGCCCATTCCGTCAAAGGAGGGGCGGCGATGCTCGGTTTGGATAGTATCAAAACAACCGCTCACCGCTTGGAAGATTGTTTTAAGGTACTCAAGGACGGGCCCGTCAAGCAGGTTGACCAAACGGCAGAATCCCTATTTTTAAAGGGAGTTGATACGCTTAAAGATTTGCTGGCGCGACTGGAAGGGCCTTTTGGCTTGAGGAATGAAGAGGGAGAAAAACTCGTTCAACAGGTGATGCCAGTTTTTGCTCAACTGGAAACTCATCTCAAAAACTTGGCTGCGGGTAAAGTTCCGGCTGCTGCTGCTGCGGTGGCTCGCGGGGCCGGGGCGGCTCAAACAGCGGGCGGTGTGCCGGCGAATTTTGCTGCGGAAGTGATGGTTTTACTTAAAGAAATGTTGCAGGGGTTCAAACAGAAAGAATCGGCTGCTAGTCGCGAGCAGTTGGCGGCTGTGTGCGTTCGCCTGTATAAGTTGGGAGGTAAAATTGAGACTTGGCAAAATTTAGTGAAAATAGCTAGAGGGGCGATCGTTAATCCCAAAAACTCTTATAAAGTCTTAGCTCCGCTGATTATCAAAGAACTCAAGGAGGCTGGGGATTTGGTGCAAGGGGGGAAAGTTAAGACGATCGCTCCGAGTAAAAATTTGCTACTTTTGGCAGCAAGCCCAAAAACTGTAGAAGCAAGCGCCCCAGCAACCGCAGCACCACCGGCATCGAAGGAAGTAGCTCTTCCCGCCGACCCGAAGGCGGTAGTCAGGCTTTTGCTCAAAACTTTCAACAAAAAGCAACTTTCGGAAATCGCCAAGTTACTGGTTCACGCTATCAAATCCTCGAAATAGGAGTTGTTGCAGTAGAAAATCAGGTCAAAGCAATATTTTTGAGACGGAAATTTTCTGCTGCGCGCTCACAGCAGGCTCATAGACTTGAGTTGCACAAGTCTTCGATCGATCTGTTAACCGCAGATTTCCAGCGTACAAACACTGATGGACGCAGATAATTCAATAATTGAAAGCGATTGAGTGCAACTCTGGTCTAGTGCGGCAACGGTTAGTCGATAGGGGCATTGAAGATTTACGGATTTTTGATTTTTGCCTTCTATCTTCTACTGTTGGGCAACCCTGCGTTAGAATTTAGATATTAAGATCGGCGTGCAGTATTGTACCAGAATTAAACATCGAGCAGGCTCTAGAAGGCGGTAGCTGTGAAACCAATTCGTTCATTAGAAGATGCTTTAAACCGCTGTCAGGCGGTGGGAATGCGCTTGAGCCGCCAGCGTCGATTTATTCTAGAGCTTTTGTGGGATGCAAAAGAACACCTATCGGCTCGAGAAATTTACGATCGCCTGAACCGACAAGCGCATTCGATCGGTCATACTTCTGTTTATCAAAATCTGGAAGCCCTTTCGAGAGAAGGGATTATTGAGTGCATAGAACGCTCGGAGGGACGCTTGTACGGCAATGTCAGCGACTCTCACTCTCATGTCAACTGTCTGGATACGGCTCAGATTCTCGACGTTCATGTGGAATTGCCGATCGAGTTGATCGAACAAATTCAACAGCAAACTGGTGTCAAAATTGTAGACTACCGGATAGATTTCTACGGATACCGCTCGGCAGGGGCAGAGGCGGAAGCATCGAGTGTTAGCGAGACACCAAAGGCTTTTTAACCAGAAATCCCTAGGCTGCCTGCTGTTAAAGCAATGTTGGAAATAAACCTGTCGGCAGTATAAAATGATTTCAGTACAGAATTGCTCTGCGCCCGACGGCGATCGATCGCCGTCGGGCGCAGAGCAATTCTGTAGGTTCAACAGTTGACTGCTGAGCTGGGACAGTTACTTCGGGCGATCGCGCGAGGAGATTGTCTCTGAGGGAAATTAATTTTTGCTTGGATCTTACAAGAGGGAGACTTTAAACCCATTTTTTCGGGCAAAAAAGTTAAAACTTTAGTGAAACTCCCTAATTCCAAAGCAGACTCAAATCTAAAATCTAAAATCTACTGACGGGGCTTAATACAGTTTTTTCTGCTAAACTGCCAGCGAGAGCTGTGAATAACAGTTTGATAACTGGTATGATCTACGTGCTTACAGAGCCTAAAATACTCCAAAGCCAGCAGTGGGGCGGGACACAAACCTCACTATAAAATGCCGTAAAGGGAAAGATTGCCAGTACCTTGAAGGAAGTTCTCGATCTCCTTAACAGGAGTCAGAATCCCACATCACAATCTATGGATTTGATGTGGGAGTGTCACGCATAGAGCGCATTACAGGACAAGCTGAAGTAATGGCGAGACGACAATCTGACCAATTCCACAGAGCACCGCAGTACAACCCATCCCCCAAGCCGACAGCACCATTGAGTGCAGAGGCGATAGGCGATGCGAGTACCTCAGCAAGGGTGCTGCCGAGCAACGAGGGCAAAAGAACTTTTTGGCAGTGGCAGCTCATCTGGCTGAGTCTCCTAGTGGGATTTGGAGTCACCGGTGCGGCCGCATTCCTGTGGTTGCTGACTATGCCTCCACCACCAAATTGCCAACAACTGTCACCGCTGGCGGCGGATGGAGAGCGACTTTACTGCGCTCAACAAGCGGCTAAGTCGGGAAAACTAGAACAGCTAGAATCGGCAATTGCACTGGTGCAGGCTTGGCCCAAAGAACACCCGTTATACTCGCAGGGGCAACATTTGATCGGAGAATGGTCAAAAGCCATGCTGCGTTTTGCCAGGGCAAAAATTGAGCAAGGGGATTTGAAGGGGGCTCTGGAGATTGTGGCGAAAATTCCCAAAACCAGTCCGTCTTACCCAGATGTAGAGGAAGCTGTTGCTGCTTGGGAAAAAAATTGGCAGGAGGGTCAAAAACTCTACGATACAGCCTTAACAGCTTTGAAAAGCGAGGATTTAAAGAAGGCTTGGGATTACGCTCAAGCTTTGTTCAAGCTGGAAAATATTTTCTGGAGTCAGAAGCGCTACAACGAGCTGATCCAGCAGATTTCTTTGGAAAGAAACGGCTGGCAGCGCTTGCAAGAGGCGAGAGATTTGGCGCAGGATGGGACTCCGCAAAAGTTCGCTGAGGCGATCGTCCTAGCTCGTAAAATAGACTCGCAGCTTTTTGCGCGCGCTAAAGCAGAGAAGGAAATTGAGGGTTGGAGCCGGACTTTGCTGGCAATGGCTACTAAGCGGTTGGAGGCGAAAGACTTGCCGGGGACGATCGAGGCGGCTTCTGTGGTGCCGCAAAATACGCCACTGTTTGCGGAAGCTCAAGATTTGATGCAGTTGGGTAGAGCTCAGGCGGTGACGTGGAATCAGTCGATTTCCACACCGCTACCACAACATATTTTTAGTTTGCTCGAAGGGCAGGGCGCTGCTAGCCAAATTGCTCCGGGCCGCCCTCTGTACAAGCAGGCTCAAGTTCAAATTGAAAATTTACAGGTGCAGTTTCAAGATTTGGTGCGGCTGCAAATGGCGAGCACGATCGCTAATTTTGGTCAAATTGGGGCATTTCAGGTAGCGATCGCTGAAGCGCAAACCATCGGCCCTTCTCAGCCGCGGCGGATTCACGCTCAAACTTTGGTGGCTACTTGGCGCCGGGAAATTCAGCGGATCGAAGACAAATCTTTTGTGACTCTGGCGAAGCAGTTGGCAGAGTCGGGAACGGTTGAAGGACTCAAGAGCGGCATGGCTCAGGTACGTTTGGTGGCTCTCAACCGCCCCCGGAGAATAGAGGCGCAAACTCTCTTGGCTCAGTGGACGAAACGCATTGAAGTGATTGAAGATCAGCCTTTTTTGGATGAATCTATCGCCCTGGCGAAGGAAGGAAAACTAAGCGCGGCTATTGATAAAGCTTCGGAAATTAAGAGCGGTAGGACTCTGTACGCCAAAGCTCAGGATAATATCTATCAGTGGGTGAGCGAACTGCAAATTGCTAGAGACAGACCGATTCTGGATCGAGCTGCTGAATTGGCGTCTCAAGGTAGTCTGTCGGCGGCGATCGATATGGCTTCGCAAATCGGTTACGGTAGGGCGCTGCATTCAGAGGCGGCAGGGGCGATCGGGCGCTGGAGTGCCGAACTCAGAGCCAACACTGCACCACCGCCTGAACCCGCTCGCGAGTACGCACCAGCACCGCGACAGGAGGAGTACGCGCCAGCACCGCGACAGGAAGAGTACGCGCCACCTCCGCGACAGGAGGAGTACGCGCCAGCTCCTGAACCTGAACCTTACTATCCGCCCGCCAGACAAGAGGCCCCGGCTCCGGCTCCTGAACCTTACTATCCTCCAGCGAGGGAGCCTGAACCTTACTATCCTCCGGCGAGGGAGCCTGAACCTTACTATCCTCCGGCGAGGGAGCCTGAACCTTACTATCCGCCCGCCAGACAAGAGGCTCCGGCTCCGGCTCCAGCTCCAGAGCCAGCTCCAGAGCCAGCTCCGGCTCCAGCTCCGGCTCCACCGTCGATTCCTGAATCGGCTGGGCCTCCTGATGCTAATTTGCTCCCCGAGTAATTGGGTTTTCTGGCGATCGACCTCTAACATCTAAAATCGAGTGAGTAATTTGCAACTGCTGTCGATCGATAACGACCCCATTTTCCGGCTGGGATTGCGAGTCGCCTGCGAACAATCTCCAGACTTGGAGGTTGTCGCAGAGGTTTCGACTGTTTCGGAGGCCCTGCAGGTTTTAGAAGCTCGCTCCCTCGACTCTGGAGCGGCCCAGAAGCCCCCAGATTTGGCAATTTTGGGTGTTGAAACCTTAAAGTTGCGATCGGGTCAAGATTCGGCGCTGGCAGCTTGTGGCGAACTCAAAAGTTTGTACCCCAACCTGCCGCTCTTGCTGCTAGGCGAACCGCTGACACCGGAGTTGTTGGCGGTCGTACAAGCTGCGGGCGCGAATGGCTATTGTCCTAAAGGTAGAGATATTTCTGTGACAATGGAAGCTATTCGCGCGGTTGGTTCGGGCAGCACTTATTGGCCGGCGGATGCGACAGCTAACTCGACAATACAGCTCAATTCAGCCGTAGTTGCAGCAATAGAAAACTCAGCAGCAATTGCTGCTGAGGAAAATGTTGATGATTCGATAGTCGATCGCCCTTTACGCCAAAACATCCTGACTGATGCTTTTGTGTCTGGATTGCGGGAAATAGACTCAGCTTTGGCGCTTGTCAAAGCTGATTTAGAAGAGGTGAAAGCGGCAGGTGCGACGGATTTGCCCTCTATTTTAGACCGGGTTATAGTCAGCGGACGCCGCCGAGAATTGCTGGCTGCTCGCTGGATTGTCAGTCAGTTATTATTGGAAGCAAGAGGGCGATCGGGTTCCGCTCAAGGTAAAAAGAAGCAAGAGGGCGATCGGGCTTCGCTCAAGGTAAAAAGAAGAGAAAAGGCAGAAGGAAAAGCAGAGAATTTGTTGAATAATTCTCAGTTGCAAGTCGCAAAATCTCAAGTGGCGGCAGAATCTTTGGTGGTGGCAAATGATTGGCAAGGAAGTTTGTTTGATTCGGCGGCTGCTAAATTACAGTTTGATTTGGTGAATTTGACTGGCGTGCCTTTGGAAATCGATATTTTGCGATCGGCTCAAAAGCGCGAATTGATGAGTTCCATCCTGCGAAAGTTAGAGGATTTGCTAGAGGAATTGCGCTTTTCGCAAGTGCAGCCAACTCAATTGTCGGAAAAAATGCCTGCTATTTTGCGGGATTTGTGGGAAGCAACAATCATAGATTTTTTTGGCAGATATTACACGCTACAAACAGAAGAAAATCTGCTTTTAGACAACAGTCAAACAAACTTGAAAATGTCAGAAAGTGAACGGGTAAGCGCTGCTAATCTACTAAACGGCAGCGTAGAAATGGTGCCGGTGCTGTTGGCAGAAGAAACAGCCGTGGCGGCAGAAATCCTTGACAAAATACCGATGACTGTTGATTTTTTTGCCCATTTATTATTTGAAATTCCTCTGACTGTTGGCAATCTTTCTTGTGTTGCTGGCAGCCCGCAAGCAATGCAGCGAGCGGAAGCTTTGTTAGAAAATTTGGCAATTCAAATTGCTAGCGGAGTAGTGCAGCCTCTGCTGAATAATTTTGCAAATATTGAGGAAATTAAGCAAAATTTTTATGATGGAAAGTTGATTTCGACGCGGGAAATTGAGCGGTTTCGGAATAATTTATCCTGGAGATATCGCTGGGATAACTATTTTGTGGAACCAAAAGCTATTTTTGAAAGCAGATTTTGGCTGTTTGTTTTGGGCGATGCGGGAATTAAGAGAATTGCTATTTATGCTCCGAGAAATCGGGAGTTAGCACAGCTTTCTGGGTTGCAGTTGGTGTTGACTTTGCTGCTGGAAGCTAGGGATGCGATCGCGCCTAGGGTTCGCGCGGTGATTTCGCTGTTGGGTGCTGCTGTTGTTTACGTTTTGACTCAGGTTATAGGGCGGGGAATTGGTT